>NZ_JBSVWQ010000024.1:0-51023 GCF_054071215.1 Pseudomonas sp. SDO5522_S412
GCGATGGCCCCATCGCCAGATGTCACGACTGACACACCGCCTTCGCGAGCAAGCCCGCTCCCACGTTCAGTTCGGCAGGGTGTCAGCGGTTGCCGTCTACTGGATCGATATCGGCCAACTCGGCCTCATCCAGGCCATTGCCGCCGCCGATCTCGTCTTCATCGACGATACTCAAATCGTAATCCGCCGGATGGTCTTCACCTGCTTCCTGCGCATCCCGCGCGCCATCCTCATGGATCAGCGTTTCCGGGCTCATGTCATCATCGGTTGAGTCATGATCGTCAGTGGAAGCACCGGTCATCCCGGCTTCGCGCACCCGTTCGTCGGGCATCAGGTGCTCACGCTCCCGAGGCGGAATTTCTTCGCCGATTTCCGCAGTCGGCTCCTCCTTGTCAAAATCCAGCTCGCGCATTTCGCCCATGCGATCTTCGTTGTCATCAATCGGTTCCGGCTGTGTAGCGCCGTAGGGACGTCGTGATTCAGTCATGGCGATTCCTCATACTGTGGGGCTTATAGTGTGTGGACAGGCATGGCTCCCCAAGATTCAAGAAATTGCCGCCGGCTATCTTTATTGTTGGCGTGACCCGGACGGGCGGTCGAGTGTCAAAACTGCGCATCATTCCTGAGGCTTTCCCTGATGAACGAACTACAAGACTTGCTTGATAACAACGAACGCTGGGCGGATGCGATCAAACAGGAAGATCCCGAATTCTTCGCCAAGCTCGCCCGCCAGCAAACCCCGGAATACCTGTGGATCGGCTGTTCCGACGCCCGCGTGCCGGCCAACGAGATCGTCGGCATGCTGCCTGGCGACCTGTTTGTGCACCGCAACGTGGCCAACGTGGTATTGCACACCGACCTCAATTGCCTGTCGGTGATCCAGTACGCAGTCGACGTGCTCAAGGTCAAACACATCCTGGTGACCGGCCACTATGGCTGCGGTGGCGTACGCGCCTCGATGCAGGACAACCAGTTGGGCCTGATCGACGGCTGGCTGCGCACCATCCGTGACCTGTACTACGAAAACCGCGACGTACTGGCCCAGTTGCCCACGGAAGAGGAACGCGTAGACCGCCTGTGCGAACTGAACGTGATCCAGCAGGTGGCCAACGTCGGCCACACCAGCATCGTGCAGAACGCTTGGCACCGCGGGCAGAGCCTGTCGGTTCATGGCTGCATTTACGGGATCAAGGACGGCCGCTGGAAAAGCCTGAACACCACCATCAGTGGCTTCGAGCAACTGCCGCCGCAATACCGCCTGCGCCCGCTGGGTGCGGTCTAAGGGCTTTTGCGTTCGCGCCACTGCTCCATGAATTGCTGACCCTCGGGATTCAACGGCTCCTTCATGCCGGTGATCCAGCCCCGACAGTTGAGCTCGCCGCACTGGCAGCGAAACTGTCGGAACAATACGTCCTCGGTGTGGGCGTAATCCATGGTCAGCAGGGCGCCAGCGGGAATGGGCTGAACGGACCACAGTTCCAGGTATGTCATGTCGAGAAACGCGTTCGGGTTGCATGAATGCGAAAGCAGGCCGCTGAACCAAGGGTCGTACAAGTGGATACGCGAGGACATCTGCACCGTATGCAGGCGCCGCTCATTCAATGCGTAGCCGGACACCCTGGCGATACACAGGCGGCGGTCAAAGGCGACGCGGGTCTTGATCCCGTCGCCTGAACCGTCTCGGGTACGCACCACTTCATAGTCGCGAGCGCGGGGGTAGCCGTGTTCGGCGAGGGCGGTCGCGAACGGGTAAAGACACTTGCTCACAGCGGTTTTAGCCTTGTCCATGGCTTGAGTTTTCATGACTCTCCAGGAGGGGCTGCATCGACCTGCCGGTGGTGTCTTGACTGCCAGTCTTGCAGCGGATGGGCGCGGCTCAAGACTCGCTTAAGTGGGAACCAATTTCTACTGTCAAATCTGACAGTAGAAATTGGCTATCTTTTATGTAGGAAAATGCCCTTCTTGCAGCCTGCTTCAGAGCGCCGGTGCTTCAATCGCCGGTTCTGGCACGGCGCTTTTCAATTGCCTCAGCTGGGTTTTGATCGCCGGCTGGGCACACTTGGCGTTCGCTTGATCGGGCGTCAGCTCGCGGATAGAGGTGTAGAACAGTTCGCAGGTCTGCTCCTTGCGCGTTACCTGCCAAGTGTTCATGCAGCCTTTGAGCTGTACATTCGGATCGCTGGCGGGCTTCTGGCCCATCGAGGCCTGCCAGCAGGCGGCGCTCAAGTCCTGGCCCATCACCTTCAAACCGGCCTCGTCGGCCTTTTGCTCGTCACCGTCATAGGTGTCGGGGTTGGCGGCATACCAGATGTAGCTCGGGTGATTGGCGCCCAGTACGGCGACCTGGCTCCCGACGGCCGGGCTGATTTGCGCCAGGCCCAGTACGGCAACGGTTTGCCCGTATTGCTGCTTGATCCAGCTGCGCACCGGCGCGCCGAAGGCCACCATCGGCAACGCGCCGCCCGCGTGCTGGCTCAGCTCCTTGACCATCCGGGTCTGGTAGTCGGTGAAGTAACCGTACACACCTTCCAGGTCCTTGCCCGCCGTGGCAGGGGCGGCGATCGGGGCGATGTCGATGATGGTCTGGTATTCCGGCGTCTGGGTCGCCGGGATGCCATTGGCCGTGAGCAAGGTCGCCCAGCGGTCGGTGGTGGCCGACTCCAGGTAGTCCTGGAAGTGGGTCAGGGAATAATCCGGCGGGAAGTGCAGCAGCTCGATGCTCTTGCGGTTTTCCAGGGCCATGCCCAGCGGCAGGAACAGGTACCAGTTGAACTGCCACTTGCCATCGCCATTGAGTTTGCTGGCGCCCTGGTAAGCCAGGTCGGCGGTATCGAGCAAGGTGGTCAACGGCTGGCCATAACCGTCTGGCACACCGCTGAACGTGGCCAGCACCTGGTCATGCTCGGTTTTGACGCTGACTTTGCCCCGGCTGTAACCGTCGCGTTGCAGGCTCTGGTTCAGGTAGTGCTCGACGGTCTGTTCCAGCGTCCAGGGACGAAAACAGATGACGCTGCAATTGTTCGGGTACGCGAACAACTGGGTGACCCGTTGCGGGGTACCCAGCGGTACGGTGATATCAGCCTGTACGACCGCACTCAAGGTCAGTGCGGCCAGGGTGAAGGACAACCTGGTGAGTTTGAACATGGATGGTTCCCTGTCAGCGAAAGCCCGTCTGCGCGGGGTGAATGCCCACCCTCACACAGTAGCGGTTGACCGGGAAAAGCGCGTAGAAAAACTGCGCGCTTGTCGCTTTTGAGCAAGTGCGTCTACACCTTGAAGTGCAGGGCGTTGGTCAGGTCACCCATGGGTTTCTGGCCGCGCGCGGTCATGGCATCGTCACGCTGCTTGAGCCCGTCGAGGGTTTCCAGCTGGAACACCCGGGTGATCAGACGCAGGATCGACGCGGTGTCGTAGACGGTATGGTCCACCGTGCCCTTGCGCGCGAACGGCGAGACCACCAGTGCCGGAATCCGCGTGCCCGGGCCCCAACGATCGCCTTTTGGCGGTGCAACGTGGTCCCACCAGCCGCCGTTTTCATCGACGGTGACGATCACCACCATGTTCTTCCACTGCGGGCTTTCCTGCAGCACCTTCAAGGCGCGGGTGATATGCCGGTCGCCCGAAGCGACGTCGGCGTAACCGGCGTGCATATTCAGGTTGCCCTGGGGTTTGTAGAAGGTCACCGCAGGCAGCTTGCCGGCCTGGGCATCGGCGAAGAACTTGTTGGTGCTGGCGTCATCCCCCAGGCCGCCATCGCGCAGGCGTTTATTGCGCTCAGCCGGGTTTTCCGGGCCTTGCTGCTTGAAGTAGTTGAAGGGCTGGTGGTGGTACTGGAAGTTCGGAATCTTCGGAATGCCGCCCGAGTCCTTGAACTGATCCAGCGTTGCTTGCCACGCACCGGCGTACCAGGCCCAGTCGACGTTCTTTTTCGACAGTTTGTCGCCGATGTGCTCGTGGGTTTGTGGCACCAGCACGTTAGGCAAGTCGGGCTTGGAGTAATCCGGGCGCTCGGGGTCGCGAATCCAGGTAGGCCAGTAAGGCGGGGCCAGGGTGTTCACGCCGAAACCGTCCGGGGTCAGTGCGCTGGGGCCGAATTGCGGCGGGCCGGTCATGGCGCTGGCCGGGGACTTGTCCAGAGGCTTGAGGCGCGGGTCGGTCGGGTCGTCGCTTTGCAGCGTGGCGATCTGTGCCTTGGCCACCGATTGCGCAGCGTTTGGGTACACCGGGGGGGTGGCGCTGATCAGGTATTGGTGGTTGAGGAACGAGCCGCCAAACGCGCCCTGGAAGAAGTTATCGCAGAGCACAAACTCCTTCGCCACGTCCCACAAGCGCAGGGCGTAACGGCTCTGGGCGTAATGGCCCATCAGCAGGCCGCCGGAGTCGCCCCAGGCGACGAACGCATCGTTTTTACCGCCATTGATCTGCATCTGGTTCTGATAGAACACGTGCCACAAATCCCGGGTGACCAGGCTCAGGGGCTGGTCTTCGCCGTTCGGGCCCTTCAAGGCGTAGGGGGCGTTAGGCAGGTTTTCCTGGTATTGCACTTCGCTGGGGTAGGTCACGCCATCGACGGTCTGCGGGCCGATTTGCAACACGCCGCCCCAGGTCGGGGGCAGGGTGCTCAGCAGGCTGCCGTCGCGGTCGCGCTGCTGATAGTCCGCAGGGGCGAGGGCCGACAATGGTTTCTCGACCCCGGGGAAATCCGCAAACAGGTTGTTGAAGCTGCGGTTTTCGGCGTAGATCACCACCACGGTTTTAACCTGTTCGTGCAAGGCCTTGTCCAGCTCTTGCGGCGTCAGCGGGCGATCCACCGGCTTGCCGGGTGCCTCGCTGGTATTGCCGCAGGCACTCAGGGTCGCACCCACGCCCAGCACGGCCGCGCCTCCCAGGAAGCGCCGCCGGCTGGTGTCGACTGGCGGTTTGGCTTCAATGTCTTGGGAAGGGCGGTCTTTGTGCTCGTCGCTCATTGCGGGGAGTCCATGCAGGTTAGTTGTTGCAATATGTTTCGCCGGAACGGTAGCAATGGAATGTGACGGAAAGAAGACAGCGGTGTGATCATGTGGGCATGCTTCCTGATCCCAAGCACTGCTAGACTGGCCCGATATTGCATACCGCAGAGGTGCCCCATGAAACCTTCAACTGCCCTGGATCTCAAGAGGGCTGCCGTGCGTGAAGTAGTAGGACGTTTCCATACCTCCAACCCAGGGGTGTTTGGGTCCGTTTTGTTGGGGACTGATAAAGACGGCAGTGATCTCGATTTACTGGTTGATGCGCTACCGGGAGCGACCCTTTTTGACCTTGGTGGGCTGCAGGTGGAGTTGGAAGACTTGCTCGGGGTAAACGTCGATTTGCTGACGCCTGGCGATCTGCCTCTGAAGTTTCGTGCTCAAGTCTTGGCTGAGGCCCGGCCCGTATGATCTCAAATCGGATTGGCGACTACCTGGAGCACATGCGCCAGGCATCGTCCGACGCGATCACCTTTGTCGAAGGGGTGAGCAACCTGAGTTTTTTGAAGACAAGCGTACCCAACAAGCCGTGATCATGAGTTTGATCATCATCGGCGAAGCGTCGACCAAAATAATGGATCAACATCCAGAGTTTGCAGCCGCCCAACCGCAGGTGCCTTTGCGCAGTATGCGCGGGATGCGCAACCGGATTGCCCATGGTTACTTCGACATAAATCTTGAAGTGGTATGGGACACGGTTCAGCACGCGCTACCTGAGCTGCTGAACAACCTGCCAGCCGCACCCGCCTGAAGAGCGGGTGCAGCTTCAGATAATTAAGGCATCACCGGCGGCAAATATTTAAGCGTCGTGCCCAACGCCCACAGCAGGAACAACACCAGCGGCGTATGCACCAGCAGCTGCACAAACGAAAAACCGATCAAGTCCCGCGCCTTCAACCCCAGCACGCCCAGCAGCGGCAGCATATAGAACGGGTTGATCAGGTTAGGCAGCGCTTCGGCGGCGTTGTAGATCTGCACCGCCCAGCCCAGGTGATATTCCAGGTCGTTGGCGACCTGCATCACGTACGGCGCCTCGATGATCCACTTGCCGCCGCCCGACGGGATAAAGAAGCCCAGCACCGCCGAGTACACGCCCATCAACAGCGCGTAGGTGTCGTGGGACGCAATCGAGGTGAAGAAGGTCGAGATATGGTGCGCCAGGGTCGCGCCGTCACTGCCTTTCACCACGGTCATCAGCGCGGCAATCGAGCCATACAGCGGGAACTGGATCAGCACCCCGGTGGTGGTGGGTACCGCACGGGCCACCGCATCGAGAAAACTGCGCGGACGCCAGTGCAGTAGGGCACCGACCATCAGGAACAGGAAGTTATAGGTGTTCAGCCCTGAGATCGCGCTGATCGCCGGCTTGGTCGAGAATTCATGGAACAACCAACCGGCGGCCAGCAACGCCAGCAGGATGGTCAGCAACGGGCTGTGCTCCAGCCACTCGCCCGGACGGGTCGGCGGTTGCGGCTTGGGCATGTTGAAGGCCGGGTCGATACCGCAAGCCTTGGCGTCACGGGCGGAGTTCGGCCCGGGCGCGGTGGCGTAGGCGATGATCAGCGACACCACGATCAGCGCCAGCAACAGCACGCCGGACTGCCACAGAAAGATGGTGTCGGTGAACGGGATCATCCCGGTGATCGACAGGATCGACGGCGGCAAACTGGCCGGGTTGGCCTGCAACTGCGCCGCCGACGACGACAGCCCCAGCGCCCAAACGGCACCCAGGCCGAGGTAGGCCGCAGCACCGGCCGCGCGGTAATCCATGCGCAAATCCGTACGCCGGGCCAGCGCACGCACCAGCAAACCACCGAACACCAGGGACAGGCCCCAGTTGAGCAACGAGGCGACCATCGAAATCAGCGCCACCCAGGCCACGGCAGAACGGCCGTTCTTCGGGATGCGCGCCAGGCGGTCGATCAACTTTACGGCGGGCGGGGAGCTGGCGACCACGTAACCGCCAATCACCACAAAGGCCATTTGCATGGTGAACGGGATCAAACTCCAGAAACCGTCACCAAACGCCTTGGCGGCCTCGGTCGGCGCGGCGCCCATGCCCAGGGTCGCCACGGCGACAATGATCACGGCGAGGGCGGCAAACACCCAGGAGTCAGGGAACCAGCGCTCGGCGAAGTTTGAACAACGCAGGGCGAATCGGGCGTAGCGGCTGTCTTCGATAGCATCGGCCACGTTCAGTACCTCTATTTGTATTTATTATGGGGGGCGGCAGTTTTGCTGCATGTTCCTCTACGGCTATTCATTTGGGAATGTAGTTATCTTCATTGATCAATGAGTAAAGCAAATATATCCAGCGTGATTGCCATCACTCGGCCCAGCTCATAACCTGCAGTCCATTTCGTTTGCCTGCCGAGCTTTTCCATGACTGCCACCTCTTATCCACAGGCGCAGCGTTTCTCCCGCTCCGACTACAAAACCCTGGGCCTGGCCGCCCTGGGCGGGGCCCTGGAAATCTACGACTTCATCATCTTCGTATTTTTCGCGCTCACCCTCAGCCAGCTGTTTTTCCCGCCGGAAATGCCCGAGTGGCTGCGCCTGCTGCAAAGCTTCGGCATCTTCGTCACGGGCTACCTGGCACGCCCGCTGGGCGGAATCCTGATGGCGCACTTCGCCGATCACCTGGGGCGCAAACGGGTGTTCAGCCTGAGCATCCTGATGATGGCGCTGCCGTGCCTGCTGATCGGCATCATGCCCACCTACGCACACATCGGTTATTTCGCACCGTTGATCCTGCTGGCGCTGCGCATCCTCCAGGGTGCGGCAGTGGGCGGGGAAGTGCCCAGCGCCTGGGTGTTTGTCGCCGAACACGCTCCGGACAACCATCGTGGTTATGCTCTGGGCTTCCTCCAGGCCGGGCTGACCTTCGGCTACCTGCTCGGCGCGCTGACGGCGACGCTGCTGGCGCAAGTCTTCACCCCGGCCGAAATCCTCGACTACGCCTGGCGCTTCCCGTTCCTGCTCGGCGGCGTGTTCGGCGTGATCGGTGTCTGGCTGCGGCGCTGGCTCAGCGAAACCCCGGTGTTCCTGCAAATGCAGGCCCGTCGCCAGGCCGGCGCCGAACTGCCGCTGCGTACCGTCCTGCGGGAACATCGCAGCGCGCTGCTGCCGGCGATGATCCTCACCTGCGTGCTCACCTCGGCCGTCGTCGTACTGGTGGTGATCACCCCGACCATGATGCAGAAAACCTTCGGCATGAGCCCCAGCCACACCTTCGCCCTGAGCGCGTTGGGCATCGTGTTCCTGAATATCGGTTGCGTGTTGGCCGGGCTGCTGGTGGACCGCATCGGCGCCTGGCGTGCGGTGTTGGTCTATAGCCTGCTGCTGCCGGTGGGGATTGCCGTGCTCTATGCGAGCCTGATTGCCGGTGGCGTGTGGCTGGGCGCAGCGTATGCAATTGCCGGCTTGAGTTGCGGGGTGGTGGGCGCGGTGCCGTCGGTGATGGTCAACCTGTTCCCGGCGCAGGTGCGCGTCTCGGGGATTTCCTTCACCTACAACATTGCCTATGCGCTGTGGGCGAGTACCACGCCGCTGATGTTGATCGCGTTGATGCCGACCAGCCCGTGGATCTGCGTGGGGTATTGCGTGGTAATGGGCGCGGTGGGCGCAGTGAGTGCGGCGCATTTTGGCACGCGCCTACCCACCTGATCGTTCCCACGCTCTGCGTGGGAATGCCTCCCTGGACGCTCCGCGTCCGCTCGTGTAACGCGGAGCGTCACGGATGCATTCCCACGCGGAGCGTGGGAACGATCATTACGTCAGGAAGTGCCACATCAGCAGCGTGCCCACCAGGCCCACCACCGACACAATGGTCTGCAACACCGACCACACCCAGATCGTCTGCTTCAGCTGCAAGCCGAAGTATTCGCGCACCATCCAGAAGCCGGCATCGTTGACGTGGCAGAAGAACACCGAGCCGGCACCAATCGCCAGGGCGACCAGTGAGCTTTGCGTCGCCGCCAATCCCGCCATCATCGGCGCGAGGATGCCCGCCGTTGTCGTGGTGGCGACGGTCGCCGACCCCGTGGCCTGACGCAGCGCCACCGCAATCAACCAGGCCAGCAACAGGTACGGCATGTGCGCGCCTTCGGCCACCTTGCTGATGGTCTGGCTCACGCCGGCATCCAGCAGGGTTTGCTTCAACCCGCCACCGGCGCCGATGGTCAGCAGCAGCACCGCGATCGGCGCCAGCGCCTTGCGCAGGGTGTTGCCGACATCGGCCCGCGGCATGCCGCTGGCCCAGCCCAGGCAAATCACCGCGGCAATCACCGCCAGGCCCAGCGCGATCAACGGCTCACCGAGGAACTTCAAGGTCAGTGCCACCGGGCTTTCCGGCGACATGGCAACCTTGGCCAGGGTGCTGCCGAGCATCAGGATCACCGGCAACAGGATGATCAGCAGCGACACACCAAAACTCGGCTGGCGCGGCGCCTTGGGCGGAGCACTGAACAGCGCGCCAATGTCGGCCGGCTCATCCACGTGCATGCGCTTGGACAGCCAGTTGCCGTACAACGGGCCGGCCAGAATCACGGCCGGTACCGCCAGGCAGAAGCCCAGCAACATGGTCAGGCCCAGGTCGGCGTGCAACGCGCTGACCGCAATCAGCGGCCCCGGATGCGGTGGCATCAAGGCGTGCAGGGTGGTCATCCCCGCCAGCGCCGGAATTGCGATTTTCAGCAGCGGCTGGTTCGAACGCTTGGCCATCACGAAGATGATCGGCACCATCATCACCAGGCCCACTTCGAAGAACAGCGGCAGGCCAATCACCATCGCCACCAGCGCCATCACCCACGGCAATGACTTGCCTTTACCCAACCCCAGCAGGGTGGTGGCGATACGATCGGCAGCGCCGGATTCGGCCATCAACGCGCCGAGCATCGAGCCCAGGGCAATGATGATCCCGGCTTCACCGAGAATCGCCCCGGCGCCTTTGCTGAAGGCCTTGGCCACTTCTTCCGGCGGCAAGCCCGCGCCGACACCGGCGATAAACGTACCGATCAGGATCGACAGGAAGGGCGGCAGCTTGGTCGCGCTGATCAACACAATGATGCTGGCGATGGCCAGTAATACGCAGAACATGAGGCGGGTGTCGTGAACCATCCACGCGGCAGTCGATAACTCCAAAACGGGACTCCTTATCGAACAGGTTGGCTAATATGTTTCTTTTTGTTTCCTGCTCGAAAAGCATACCTGATACAACGGTTCCAGAGCGTTCATGTTCAATTTTGGTGCGTATGGCTTAACGCTCAGCTGACGGCGAGATGACAATTTTGCAACTCGTGCCGGTGGTTTTGGCCTATAGCTCTATGATCAACCGGACGACCACCCACGAGGATATTTCATGAGCGCAGGACACAGCCACGCCCAGGTACGCGCCGGCCACGAACGGCTGTTATGGATCGCATTGGCACTGACCGGCAGCTTTATGATCGCCGAGGTGATCGGCGCCTTTATCACCGGCAGCCTGGCGCTGTTGTCCGATGCCGCGCACATGATGACCGACGCCCTGGCGCTAGGGATTTCCCTGGTGGCGATCCAGGTCGCCAAGCGCGCCGCCGACCGCAAGCGCACCTTCGGCTATGCGCGTTTCGAGATCCTGGCGGCAGCGTTTAATGCGCTGCTGCTGTTCGGCGTGGCGTTCTACATCCTGTATGAGGCGTATCAACGCTTGCAGGCGCCCGCTGAGATCCAGTCCACTGGCATGCTGGTGATCGCGGTGCTGGGGCTGGTGGTCAACCTGATTTCCATGCGATTGCTGAGTGCGGCCAGCGGCGAAAGCCTGAATGTGAAGGGCGCTTACCTGGAGGTCTGGAGCGACATGCTCGGCTCCATCGGCGTGATCATCGCGGCGTTGGTGATCATGTACACCGGCTGGGGCTGGGTGGATTCGGTGGTGGCGGCGGCGATTGGCTTCTGGGTGTTGCCCCGCACCTGGACGCTGCTCAAGGAAAGCATGAACGTGCTGCTGCAAGGCGTGCCGGATGGCATTGATATCGACAAGGTGGAGCAGGCGATTCGCGGCGTTCCCGGGGTCAAGGACGTGCATGATCTGCATATCTGGGCCCTCACCAGCGGCAAAAATGTGCTGAGTACTCATCTGGTGGCGGATTCGGCGCAAGGCACCGAGCAACAGATCCTCAGCCAGGTGACGGAGTTACTGCATGAGCAATTCGATATTTCCCACGCCACGATCCAGATCGAGGGCGAAGGTTTTCAGCATGACGAGCATGACGAGGTGCATGCCTGACCGTCACTCACGGTCTTCCAGCACATAACCCACGCCGCGCAGGGTATGGATCAACTTGCGCTCGAACGGGTCATCAATCTTTGCCCGCAGGCGGCGGATCGACACTTCCACCACATTGGTGTCGCAATCAAAGTTCATGTCCCACACGAACGAGATAATTTGCGTGCGCGACAGCACCACGCCGCTCTGGCGCATCAGCAGGTGCAGCAGGGCGAACTCCTTGGTGGTCAGGTCGATGCGCTGCAAACCGCGAAACGCCCGGTGGCGGCCCTGATCCAATTCCAGGTCGGCCACCCGCAACACATCCGGCACCGGCGAATGCACGCTGCGGCGCATCAAGGTGCGCACCCGCGCGAGTAATTCGGGGAACTCAAACGGCTTGACCAGGTAATCATCGGCGCCCAGGTCCAGGCCCTTGATCCGGTCGGCGAGGCGGCCCTGGGCGGTCAGCATCATGATGCGGGTGCTGCTGTTCTGGCGGATGCGTTGCAGCACGCCCCAGCCATCCATCAACGGCAAATTCACGTCGAGCATCACCAGGTCGTAGGCGTGCTGGCGAGACAAATGCAGGCCGTCGGCGCCGGTGGCGGCACAGTCGACGATATAGCCACTTTCGCTCAATCCCTGGTGTAGATAATCGGCGGTTTTAGGTTCGTCTTCGATAACCAGAATACGCATGTCGAGGATCCCGCTGGGCAGTGGAAAAGTTGCCCGGAGCTTAAAGCAAAAGCCCGCGCCAGAGCCGTTGCTAACGGATTTGTAATGTTCTGGCCACTCCTCTGATAAGTACCGAAAGTTACATTGCCCACCTGTTAATTCATGGGCATGGAACTCTTGTTATGCCAACTTTTGTCCGCACGTTTATCGGCGCTTCGGTGCTGTTGCTGATGACGGTCCAGGGCGCAAACGCGCAAACCCTGACCCTCGAATCGGCCCTGCAAACCGCCTTCGCCAACAACCCCGACATGGCCGCTGCGCAGTGGGAAATCGACATCGCCCAAGGCGGTCGCCAGCAGGCCGGTTTGATCCCGAATCCGGTGGCCTCCTGGGATGCCGAAGACACCCGCCGCAACTCGCGCACCACCACCGTAAAACTGAGCCAAACCCTGGAACTGGGTGGCAAGCGCGGCGCCCGGATTGACGTCGCCACCCGTGCCCAGGAGGCGGCCGCACTCACCCTGGAACAGCGCCGCAACGATCTGCGAGCGGAGGTCATCGACGGTTACTACGGTGCACTTCGCGCCCAGGAACGCCTCGACCTGGCCCAGCGCTCATTGGCATTGGCCGAGCGCGGCCTGGTGGTGGCCAATGGTCGCGTCACCGCCGGCAAAACGTCCCCGGTGGAAGCCACCCGCGCCCAGGTGCAACTCTCGGAAATCCGCCTGGAATTCAACCGCGCGCAGATGGGCCTGAGCGATGCCTACCGGCGCCTCGCGGCCAGTACTGGCGCGGCCAGCACCGATTTCCAGGCCGTCGCCACCCAAGCCCAGGCCGCCCCGGCATTACCGTCGCCCGCGCAGCTGCTGGCGCGCCTGGAACAGACCGCCGAACTGCGCCTGGCCGAGCTGCAAATCGTCCAGGGCGAAGCGGCCCTGGGCCTGGAAAAAGCCCAGCGCATTCCCGACCTCGACGTGTCCATCGGCAGCCAATACGACGCCAGCGTGCGCGAGCGGGTCAACGTGGTGGGCGTGTCGATGCCGATCCCGCTGTTCAACCGCAACCAGGGCAACGTGCTGGCCGCGAGTCGCCGCGCCGACCAGGCCCGCGACCTGCGCAACGCTGCCGAACTGCGCCTGCGCACCGAAACCCGCCAGGCCCTGGACCTTTGGCAAACCGCGAATACCGAAGTGCGCTCGTTCAACCAACAGATCCTGCCCGCCGCCCAAAGCGCGGTGGACAGCGCCACCCGCGGTTTCGAGATGGGCAAGTTCAACTTCCTCGACGTACTCGACGCCCAGCGCACCTTGATTGCGGCCCGCACCCAATACCTCGCGGCGACCGCCCAGGCCACCGAAGCCTGGGTGCGCATCGAACGAATTTACGGCGACCTCGCCCGGTTTTGATTTTTTCAGGAGCGTTCCATGAACAACAAACACAGGATGGCGCTGGCCGTTGCACTGATGCTGGCGTGGCCGGCCATCAGCGGTGCGGCAGAGGCGGAAGAGGAAGGCAAGATCGAGCTGACCGAACAGCAGGTCCAGGCCGCCGGTATTCAACTGGCCCCGGCGCAATCCCGGCAGATCAGCACTGTGCTTTCGCTGCCGGGCGAGGTGCGTTTCGACGAAGACCGCACCTCCCACATCGTGCCGCGTGCTGCCGGCGTGGTGGAGTCGGTGCAGGTCAACCTCGGCCAATCGGTGAAGAAGGGCGAGCTGCTGGCAGTGATCGCCAGCCAGCAGATTTCCGATCAGCGCAGTGAACTGGCGGCCAGTGAGCGCCGGGTGGTACTGGCCCGCACCACCTTCCAGCGCGAGCGCCAGTTGTGGCAGGACAGGATCTCCGCCGAACAGGATTACCTGCTGGCGCGCCAGGCGCTGCAAGAGGCCGAAATCGCCCTGAACAATGCCCGGCAAAAGATGAACGCCCTGAGCGGCAGCGCTGTATTGGTCGGCGGCAATCGCTACGAACTGCGGGCGCCGTTCGACGGCGTAGTAGTGGAAAAACACCTGGGTGTCGGCGAAGTGGTGAGCGAGACCAGCAACGCCTTCACCCTGTCGGACCTGTCCCAGGTGTGGGTGACCTTCGGCGTGTTCCCCAAGGATTTGAACAAGGTCCGGGTCGGCAAACCGGTGAAGGTCACGTCCTCGGAAATGGGCACCGAAGTGCTCGGTACCGTGGCCTATGTCGGCAACTTGCTGGGGGAGCAGACGCGCACGGCCACCGTGCGCGTCACGGTGCCGAACCCCGACGCTTCGTGGCGTCCAGGGCTGTTCGTTTCCGTGCAGGTCGCCACCGACACCTACCCGGCCAAGGTCACCGTCCCCCAGGAAGCGATCCAGACCGTCGAGGACAAACCCTCGGTGTTCGTGCGCACCAGCGACGGCTTCATGACCCGGCATATCGAACTGGGCGTCAGCGAAAACGGTTTCGTCGAAGTGCGCCAGGGCCTCGACGCCGGCGCGCAGGTGGCCACCGTCGGCAGCTTCATCCTCAAGTCCGAGTTGGGCAAGGCCTCGGCCGAGCACGCCCATTGACCCTGCGAGTGATTTCCCATGTTTGAGCGCCTTATCCAATTCGCCATCGAGCAGCGCATCATCGTGCTGTTGGCGGTGCTGTTGATGGCCGGTGTCGGTATCGCCAGCTATCAGAAATTGCCCATCGACGCCGTGCCGGATATCACCAACGTCCAGGTGCAGATCAACTCGGCGGCGGCGGGTTTTTCGCCGCTGGAAACCGAGCAGCGCATCACCTTTCCCATCGAGACCGCCATGGCCGGGCTGCCGGGCTTGCAGCAGACCCGCTCGCTGTCGCGCTCGGGCTTGTCTCAGGTCACGGTGATTTTCAAGGACGGCACCGACCTGTTCTTCGCCCGCCAGTTGGTCAACGAACGCTTGCAGGTGGCTCGCGAGCAACTCCCCGATGGTATCGAAAGCATGATGGGGCCGATCTCCACCGGGCTCGGGGAAATCTTCCTGTGGACCGTGGAGGCGAAAGACGGCGCGCGCAAGGAGGACGGCTCAGCCTATACGCCGACCGACCTGCGGATGATCCAGGACTGGATCATCAAGCCGCAACTGCGCAACGTGCCGGGGGTGGCCGAGATCAACACCATCGGCGGGTTTGCCAAGGAATACCAGATCGCCCCGGACCCCAAGCGCCTGGCGGCCTACAACCTGACCTTGGGCGACCTGGTCACGGCGCTGGAGCGCAACAACGCCAACGTCGGCGCCGGCTACATCGAGCGCAGCGGCGAGCAATTGCTGATCCGTGCGCCGGGGCAAGTCGCGTCCATCGACGACATTGCCAACATCGTCATCACCACTTCCGACGGTACGCCGATTCGGGTGCGCAACGTCGCTCAGGTCGACATTGGCCGCGAGCTGCGTACCGGTGCCGCCACGGAGAATGGCCGCGAAGTGGTGCTGGGCACGGTGTTCATGTTGATCGGCGAAAACAGCCGCACGGTGTCCCTGGCGGTCGCGAAAAAACTCGAAGAGATCAACCGTTCGCTGCCTGAAGGTGTGGTGGCCGTCACCGTCTACGACCGCACCAACCTGGTGGAAAAAGCCATCAGCACCGTGAAGAAAAACCTCTTCGAAGGGGCGCTGCTGGTGGTGGCGGTGCTGTTCCTGTTCCTCGGCAATATCCGCGCTGCGCTGATCACCGCGATGGTGATTCCCCTGGCCATGTTGTTCACCTTTACCGGGATGTTTACCAACAAGGTCAGCGCCAACCTGATGAGCCTCGGCGCGCTGGATTTCGGGATTATCGTGGATGGCGCGGTGGTGATCGTCGAAAACGCCATCCGCCGCCTGGCCCACGCCCAGCAGCGCCACGGGCGATTGCTGACCCGCAGCGAGCGCCTGCATGAAGTGTTTGCGGCGGCCAAGGAAGCGCGGCGCGCGCTGATCTTCGGGCAACTGATCATCATGGTGGTGTACCTGCCGATCTTCGCCCTCACCGGGGTGGCCGGGAAGATGTTCCACCCGATGGCGTTCACCGTGGTGATCGCGCTGCTGGGGGCAATGATTCTGTCCGTGACCTTCGTGCCGGCGGCCATTGCGCTGTTCGTCACCGGCAAGGTCAAGGAAGAGGAAAACCTGGTGATGCGCAGCGCACGCCGTGTCTACGCGCCGGTGCTGGATTGGGTGATGGCGCGCCGGCCGCTGGTGTTCGGCCTGGCGGTGCTGGCCATCGTTGCGTCGGGCCTGGTGGCCAGTCGCATGGGCAGCGAATTTATCCCCAGCCTCAGCGAGGGTGATTTCGCCCAACAAGCGTTGCGGGTGCCGGGCACCAGCCTGACGCAGTCGGTACAGATGCAGCAGCAACTGGAAAAGACCTTGATGGCCGAGGTGCCGGAAATCGAGCGGGTATTCGCCCGCACCGGCACCGCGGAAATCGCCTCCGACCCGATGCCGCCGAACATCTCCGACAGCTACGTGATGCTCAAGCCCAAGGACCAGTGGCCCGACCCGAAGAAGTCCCGTGAGGCAATCATTGCCGACATCCAGCGCGCCAGTGCGATTGTGCCGGGCAGCGTGTATGAACTGTCGCAACCGATCCAGCTGCGCTTCAACGAACTGATTTCCGGCGTGCGCAGTGACGTGGCGGTGAAGGTGTTTGGTGACGACATGGCGGTGCTCAACAAGACCGCCGGGGAAATCGCCGAGACCTTGCAAACCCTCAAGGGCGCCTCGGAAGTGAAGATGGAACAGACCTCCGGCCTGCCGGTGCTGACCATCAATATCGACCGCGACAAGGCCGCGCGTTTCGGCCTGAACGTGGGCGATGTGCAAGACACGATTGCCGTCGCCGTGGGTGGGCGCCAGGCCGGGACGATGTACGAAGGCGACCGGCGTTTTGACATGGTCGTGCGTTTGTCGGACGCGCTGCGCACCGATATCGAAGGCCTGTCGCGGCTGTTGATTCCGATCCCGGCGCTGGCGAATAACGCGGCGGGGCAGTTGGGTTTTATCGCGCTGTCGGAAGTCGCCAGCCTGGACCTGGTGCTCGGCCCCAACCAGATCAGCCGCGAAAACGGCAAGCGCCTGGTGATCGTCAGCGCCAACGTGCGTGGGCGCGATATCGGCTCGTTTGTCGAGGAAGCCGGGACGGCCATCGACACTCAGGTGAAAATCCCCGCGGGCTACTGGACCACCTGGGGCGGCCAGTTCGAGCAGTTGAAGGAAGCTTCCGAGCGCTTGCGCATCGTGGTGCCGGTGGCATTGCTGCTGGTGTTCGGCTTGCTGTTCATGATGTTCAACAACCTCAAGGACGGGCTGCTGGTGTTCACCGGGATTCCCTTCGCGTTGACCGGCGGGATCATGGCGCTGTGGCTGCGGGACATTCCGTTGTCGATCTCGGCGGGCGTGGGTTTTATCGCGCTGTCGGGGGTGGCGGTGCTGAACGGGTTGGTGATGATTGCGTTCATTCGCAACCTGCGGGAAGAGGGGCGCTCATTGTCGGTGGCCATCAACGAAGGCGCCCTGACGCGCTTGCGCCCGGTGTTGATGACGGCGTTGGTGGCGTCGCTGGGGTTTATCCCCATGGCCCTGGCCACCGGCACCGGCGCCGAAGTGCAGCGCCCGTTGGCGACGGTGGTGATTGGCGGGATTATCTCGTCGACGCTGCTGACCCTGCTGGTATTGCCGGCGCTGTATCACTGGGCGCATCGGCGTGAAGAACAGGAAGACCGCCCGATGCCTGGCCAATAACCTGTGGTGAGGGAGCAAGCTCCCTCACCACAATGGTTTATTGGCAGATAGCGTTGGTATGAAGGGGAAACACCAACCGAAACACAGTGAAATCTCCGGGCTCGCTGCTGACTTCTGCCCGGCCTTGATGCAGGGTCATGATTGACCGCACGATGGCCAGCCCCAGCCCGGTCCCCCCTTCGGAGCGGGCGCGGCTGCTGTCGACGCGGTAGAAACGCTCGAACAGGTTCGGCAGGTGGTGCGCTTCAATCCCCGGGCCCGGGTTGCCCACCGAGAGCGACACCTGCTGCCCGTGGGTTTCCACCTGCAACGACACCGTGGAAGCGTGTGGCGTATGACGGATGGCATTGGACAACAAGTTGGAAATCGCCCGCTGAATCATCAGGCGGTCGCCATGCACCGAGGCATCACCGTGAAGGCTCAGGCTCAGTTGCTTGTCTTCGGCACTCAGCGCAAACAGTTCCATCACCCGGCGTGCTTCAGCGGCCAGGGACACGGGCGCAAACGAAACCCGCGCCGCCGGGTGGCTGACCTGTGCCAGGAACAGCATGTCGGAAACGATCCGCGCCAGCCGCTCCATTTCTTCGGTGCTGGATTCCAGCACCGCCTTGTACTCCTCGGGAGGTCGCTCCCGGGACAACGTCACCTGGGCCTTGCCCATCAAGTTGGTCAGTGGCGCGCGCAGCTCGTGGGCCAGGTCATCGGAGAACTGCGACAACTGCTGCACACCGCCATCCAGGCGTTGCAGCATGAAATTGATGCCCTGCGCCAACTCGCCCAACTCGTTGGGCAAGTTATCCACAGCCAGGCGGTGGGTCAGATCCTGTGTGGTGACCTTGGCCGCGACGCGGCTGAACTGTTGCAGCGGTGCGAGCCCGCGTTGCACCACCCACCACGCGCCGATGCCGATCAGCAGCAACAGCAGCGGCAGGGCGATCACCGTGGAACGCAGGTAAGCACTGAGCAATGCCTGATCGTCCCTGCGGTCCAGGGACAGCAGCACCCGCACGCGTTCGCCGCTGGACAGGCGCATCAGGCTGGAGGCGCTGAGCACCTGGTTGCCGTTGCTGTCGTCCCAGTTCAGGTAACCGAGGGTCTGGCGTGGTGCGAAGTCGGTCAGCAACGGTTCCTGTGGCTTGGCACCGACGCTTAGCAGCACCGCTTCATCGGGTGCGGTGCCGACGATGGTCAGGTAGAAATTGTCATGCCCCATCACCAGGTCCATCAGCGAATGCGGGCGGGCTTTTATGTCGCGGGTGTCCAGGCCGAGGGCGAGGCTGTGCTGGATCTGCTCCATCTTGCTTTCCAGGCCCTTGCGCGCCAGTTTCTCAAGCTCGTGGGTCAGCGCCAGGTAGGCCAGTGTCGCGAGCAGCACCACCAGGCCCGCGCCCATCAGGCTCACCGTCAGCCCGAGGCGCATCGACAGGCTGCTGGCTTTCATTGGCGGGCCTCCAGCACATAGCCCACGCCGCGAATGGTATGGATCAGCTTGACGTCACTCTGGTCGTCGACCTTGGCCCGCAGACGGCTGATGGAGACCTCCACCACGTTGGTGTCGCAGTCGAAATTCATGTCCCACACCAGGGAAATAATCTGCGTGCGGGTCAGCACTTCGCCGGACTGACGCATCAGCACATGCAGCAGCGCGAACTCCTTGGTGGTCAGGTCAATGCGCCGGGTGCCGCGATAGGCGCGGTGGCGGCGCGGGTCCAGTTCAAGGTCCGACACGCGGAAGACTTCCGGCACCGGTATGTGCTCGCTGCGGCGCAACAGCGTGCGCACCCGGGCCAGCAATTCGGGGAATTCGAAGGGTTTGACCAGGTAATCATCGGCGCCCATGTCCAGGCCCTTGATCTTGTCAGTCAGCCGGCCACGGGCTGTGAGCATCATCACCCGTTGGTTGCTGTCGCGGCGCAGTTGCTCAAGCACTTCCCAGCCGTCCTTGGCCGGCAGGTTTACATCGAGAATCACCAGTTCATAAGCGTGTTGCCCGGCCAGGTGCAGGCCGTCCACGCCGCTGGCGGCGCAGTCGACCACGTAACCGCTTTCGGTCAGGCCCTGCTGCAGGTAGGCGGCGGTTTTTTGCTCGTCCTCAACCACAAGGATACGCATGGGGGTTTACCTTTTACTGATAGAGAGAGACTGAAATTCGAATTTTCCGAAGCCTGAAGGCTGAAGTAGCTACAGGGTCAATCAGCCAGTTTGTGACTGGTTGTTGCGTTGCAGAACGGGCGGGCAAAAAAAACGCCCCATCCGGGGCGTTAAAAATTCATCTCTTTCCAAAGGAGCTACACAAAAGCTTCAGAGATGAATGTGCTCGGTGTGCGCCGTTCAGATCGACTGCTTCTGTGCGTCGGCGGGCGCGGTCTCGGCCACGGACTGTTCACCGTGGACCTGTTGCTGTTGCTGGCGGAACTCGGCGAGGAACTGCCGGGAACGGTCGGCGCCGTCGTCGGCGAGTGCGAGGGTGGAAGTGGCGCCGAGAAAACTGATCAATAACAGGTGGGATGGCTTCATGACGTGTCTCCAAATAAGGCGTGTGCCGTTAGTTGTGACCAGTATATGAAGCGCAACTTAACGAGAAGGTGAGGCGCATATTACAGTTCTGACAGGCTTCAATTTGTGAACAGATGTTAGTCAACGGCAAATGAATGTAAGCATTTGCCGTTGTGTTCATTTACAGAGTTGCCAATGGGTATTCGACAATCAACCGAACTTCTTCCAAGTCCGACTCAAAGGCACTTGAGCGAACGGTCGCCTGGCGCAAACGCAGCGACAGGTCTTTCAAGTTACCGCCCTGCACCACGTACTTCGCCTCGATATCCCGCTCCCAGCGGCGTTGATCGGTCAGCGGGTCGCCGGCCGCGTCACGGCGCATGTACACGCTGTTGGCGTTGCTGTAGTCGGCGCCGGTACCTTTGCCATAGCGGGTCATGAAGGTCAGGCCAGGAATGCCGAAGGCCTGCATGTCGAGGTTATAGGCGAGCATCCACGAGCGTTCCCTGGGCGAGTTGAAGTCGCTGTACTGGATCGAGTTGTTGAGGAAGATCGAGTCCGACATGCGCAGGTAGTCAAAGTCGTCATCGCCGTTGTTGCGCTGGTGCGACAGGGCCAGGCTATGGGCGCCGACCTTGACCCCAAGCCTGGCGCTCCAGATGTTGTTATCGAACTCGCCAAGGCGTTTCTTGCCCTCGTCCACGGCCTTGTAATAGTTGAAGTCGCCAAACAGCGACACGTCATCGTTCAGCGGGTAGCTGGCGGCGCTGCCGAAGTAGTACTGGTCCCAGGCATCCTTCAGGCGGCTGGTGTACAGGCTGACGCTGAGGTGTTTGTTCACCTGGTAGTCGCCGCCGGCATAGCCGATCCAGGGTGAATCCACCTTGCCCGCATAAAACGTCGCGAAGCCTTTATCCATGCCGCTTTGGGTGGGCTGGCTCATGCCGCTCAAGTGCCCGGCCTGCAAGCTCAAGCCGTCAATGCTGGTGTTTTGCGCGGTGACGCCACGGAAGCTTTCCGGCAACACCCGCGAGTCGCCGTAGGCCACCACCGGGGTCAGCGGGAACACGTCACCGGCCTTGATCACGGTATCCAGCAGGCGCACTTTTACCGCGCCGCCGAGCTTGCTGTAGCCGTCCTCGGGGTGGTTGTCGCTGTCTACCGGCAGTACGCCGAACGAGCCCTTGCCGCCGCTGCGACCGGTGCCGGAGTCGAGTTTCAGGCCATACATCGCAAACGCATCGAGGCCGAAACCCACCGGACCCTGAGTGAATCCGGATTCGAACTTGCCGATAAAACCCTGGGCCCAGGCTTCGGAATAGCCATTGCCGGTGGGGCTCGACTGGCCCTTGCGGTCATCGCGGTTGAAGTAGAAGTTGCGGGCCAGCACGTTCAAGGTGCTGCCTTCGATAAACCCTTCGGGTTTTTCTTCCACGGCCATGCCTGACAGCGGGGTGAGCCCCGCCAGGGCGGCAATCATGGAGAGTGAAAATGTGCGGTTAGTGCTCATGTAGCGCTCCTCGGTAGTGGCAGCTATCAGCTTCTTATCGATGGGGCATTCTTGTTGTGATGGTGCCCGGGCAGATAGTTGCAAACACGAGATAACGGCGAGGTGGCGCACAGATTACAATTTTGGAATTTCAATAAAACATAACGGATAAGTAATCTTTCGGTGAACTTTGCGACAGGCTTGGTTAGTTATTCTTGCTCTGAACTTTTAATTCAATAAGTCAGACGAGGACGCCCTCATGAATACCCTGAAAACCACTGTCGCTGCATTGGCCCTGATCGTTTCCGCCGGCGCGATGGCCGAAGGTGGAGGCGACCGCACCTTCGCCCAATTGATGCAAAACAATGAGCAAGCCATGGCCGCCTACGCCGCCAGAAAGGGCAAGCCTGCGCCCGAGGTGCTGGTGTATCGCTACGGCATGAAGCTGGACATTGCCAGGGTGGTGAATGTCACGCCGCCGATCCGCTCGTGCAGCGCGGTGCCGTCACGCATGACCTACGAAGACTCCACCGGCAAGCTCAACACGCTCCACTACCAAGTGATGGGCATCTGCCGTAACAACGGCAGTTGAGGGGCTGAAAAAATATAGTGGGGCAATGGGCTAAAGCTCTCTTAAGAAAATGCCGGCAGCGCCGATGCAGGTCAGATCCCGCCCTCATTTGCCCACCGGTGCCTCCATGTTCAACACCCGTCTCAAGCAGGAGCTGTCTGCTCTTCGCGAAGAATTATCCAGTTTGCAGCAGGTCAAGGAGAGCCTGGAAAGCGAAATGATGGCCCTGACCCTGGATCCCGAAGGGCGCATCGAGTCCGTCAATGCCATCTTCCTTCAAGAGATGGCTTACCAGGCAAGCCAGCTGCAAGGCCGCCTGATCGAGGATCTGGTGCCGGCGCACGTCAAGCACGACACCTTTCAACTGCGCTTCACGAACGCCCTGGTGCGTGGCGAACACTTCGCCGGTTCCGTACGCCTGATGCGCGGCAACGGCAATGAGGCGTGGCTGCGCTCCATCGTGCAACCGGTGCGTGGCAGTGACGGGCGTATCAAGCATATTTCGATGTACTCCAGCGACCTGACCCGCACTATCGAGGCGTCCCGCGAGCACGAAAACCTGATCACCGCGCTGGTGCGTTCCACGGCAGTGATCGAGTTCGACCTCAACGGTAATGTACTGACGGCCAACGACCGTTTCCTCAACGGCATGGGTTACAGCCTGGCGCAGATCCAGGGCAAACATCACCGGATATTCTGTGAGCCGCAGGATGCCGGCAGCGTCGAGTACCAGCAGTTCTGGAAGCGCCTGAACGCCGGTGAATTCGTCGCGGGCCGCTTCAAGCGAGTGGACAGCCACGGGCGGGTGGTGTGGCTGGAGGCTTCGTATAACCCGGTGCTCGACGCCAACGAGCGGCTGTACAAAGTGGTCAAGTTCGCCACGGTGATCACCGACCAGGTCAACCAGGAACAGGCCGTGGCCGACGCGGCCAACATCGCCTACAGCACCTCGCTGCACACCGACAGCAGCGCCCAGCGCGGCACCACCGTGGTCACCCAGGCGGTGGAGGTGATGCGCGACCTGGCCAAGCACATGGAGCAGGCGGGTGAGGGCATTGAAGCGCTGAACGCCCAGTCCCAGGTGATTGGCAGCATCGTCAAGACCATCAGCGGCATCGCCGAGCAGACCAACCTGCTGGCGCTCAACGCCGCCATCGAAGCCGCCCGTGCCGGTGAGCAAGGCCGTGGTTTTGCGGTGGTGGCCGACGAGGTTCGGCAACTGGCGTCGCGTACCAGCAAGGCCACCGAGGAAATCGTCGGCGTGGTGCGCCAGAACCAGGACATGGCCCGCGATGCAGTGGCGCTGATGACCGATGGCCGCCTGCAGGCCGAGCAAGGGCTGGCATTGGCGGCCGAGGCGGGCACGGTGATCGTCGAGATCCAGGACGGCGCCCAGAAAGTGGTCAGCGCTGTAGGGCAATTCGCCAATCAACTGAGCAGCTAGTCACCCGGGCTCATGCTTGAGGTATCGTAGGTTTTTTTTCCGAGCCTTTCGTCCATGAGCCCTAACCATCGCCGTCCCGTCCCGCTGTCCAAGGCCTACCGCTTGCTCAACCACGGCCCGACCGTACTGGTCAGCGCCGCGCACAACGGCCAGCGCAACATCATGGCCGCGGCATGGGCGATGCCGCTGGATTTCGAGCCGCCCAAAGTCGCCGTCGTGCTGGATAAGGCCACCTGGACCCGGCAACTGCTCGAAGGCGCCGGCACTTTCGTGCTCAACGTACCGTGTGCGGCCCAGGCCGATATCGTGCAGACCGTGGGCAACACCACCGGCAGCGAGACCGACAAGTTCGCCGCATATGGCTTGCAGACGTTCAGCGGCGAACACACCGAAGCGCCGATGCTCGAAGGCTGCGTGGCGTGGCTGGAGTGCCGCTTGCTGCCGGAACCGCATAACCAGCAGACCTACGATCTGTTCCTCGCCGAAGTGGTGGCCGCCCAGGCTGATGAGCGCGTATTCAGCGACGGTCGCTGGCATTTCGAAGGGCAGGATGCGCTGCGTACCTTGCACCATGTGGCGGGCGGGCATTTCCTGACGATTGGTGAGCCTATTGATGGGCGACAGCTTTAAGCCCAGTGCCAATTCTTCCGGTAAAGCCTGGTTTTGTGGCGAGGGAGCTTGCTCCCGCTGGAGCGCGAAGCGGTCCCATTGTTTCCTTCCAATACACTTGGTCGGTAGATATACGACTGCTGCGCAGCCGAGCGGGAGCAAGCTCCCTCGCCACAAAGGTTGTGTTACCACTGGGTTTTGCTGAGTGCCTCGGCAAACGCCATCAACTTCGGCGAGTACTGCCGCGATGGCGGATACACCAGCGATATCGCCCGACTGCGCCCGGCAAATTCCTCCAGCAAGGGCACCAGGCGCCCGGCCGCCAGATCTTCCCGCACCGCAAAGTCCATCACCTGGGCGATGCCGAATCCGCCCAGCGCACCGTCCACCAGCGCATCGCCGATATCAAAGATCAACCGCCCCTCGACACTCACGTCCTGCACCCTGCCATCGAGCATGAACTGCCAGTCCACCAGCCGGCTGGTGCGCAGGTTACGTACGGTCAGGCAGTTGTGGTCCTGGAGTTCATCGACGGTTTGCGGCGTACCAAAACGCGCGAGATAAGCCGGGGCGGCCACGGTGACCCAGCGCAGCGGTGGCAGTGCCCGGGCGATCAGGCGTTGGTCCTGGATGTCGCCGGTGCGCAGCAAGGCGTCAAAACCTTCGTCGACGATGTCCACCAGGCGGTCGGTCATTACCGCTTCAATGCGCAGATCGGGGTATTGCAGGGTCAGCTCGCCGATCACCGGCATCACCACCTTGCGGCCAAACAACGAGGGCGTGCTGATCTTCAGCAAACCGGACGGTGAGGCACGGCGGTCGAGCATTTGCCGCTCGGCTTCGGCCAGTTCAGCCAGCAGCGGCGCGCTGCGTTCATACAGCATCTGCCCGTCGGGCGTGAGGCTGACGCTGCGGGTGTTGCGTTGCAGCAGGCGCACACCCAGCTGGTTTTCCAGCCGGGAAATGGCCCGGGACAAGCCCGATTGGGTCAGCCCCAGGTCTCCGGCGGCGCGAGTGAAACTGCGGGTTTCGGCGACGCGCACCAGCAGGCGAACAGCATTCAGATCCATGATTAAAGTCATTACTGAAAGAGTGATAGGGGTATTTATCATCTGTTGGGCATGAAAGAAACTGGCGCCTCTCATTTTCAGGCAGGACACTGTGATGTCTTCTTCTCGACCCTCTGGCTGGATGCTGTTGCTGCTGGCAACCGCGCAACTGATCATCGCCCTCGACGCGACCATTGTGTTTGTCGCGCTGCCCCAAATCGGCAGCCACCTGGGGTTTTCTGCCCAGCAATTGCAGTGGGTGGTCAGTGCCTACAGCGTGGCGTTTGGTGGCTTCCTGTTGCTGGGCGGTCGGGCGGCGGACCTGTTGGGCAAGCGGCGCTTGTACATGCTTGGCCAGTCGCTGTATGCGCTGTCTTCCCTGGCGGCGGTGCTCGGTGGCAGCGCCTTGCTGCTGGTGCTGGCGCGGGCGGTGCAGGGTGTGGGTGGGGCGCTGTTGTTCCCGGCCACGCTGGCGCTGATCAACACCCACTACGCCGAAGGGCCCGCGCGTAATCGGGCGTTTGCCGTGTGGAGCGCGGCGTCTGCGGCGGGCCTGGCATTGGGCGCGTTGCTCGGCGGCGTGCTGACCCAGGCCTGGGGCTGGGAAGCGGTGTTCCTGGTGAACGTGCCATTGGCCGGTGCCTGTGCCCTGGCGGCGCGCTACTGGATTCCCGCCGATGGCGAGCGGGCCCGCGGGCGCAACTTTGATATCAGCGGTGCGTTGACCGTGACGCTGGGCGGCACCTTGCTGGTGTTCTCCCTGGTGCAGGGGCCGGAGTGGGGCTGGGCGGCGCCGTCGACCCTGGGCTGCATGGCCCTGGCGTTGGTGCTGCTCGGGTTGTTTGGGTGGATCGAACACCGGGGCCGTGATCCGTTGATGCCGCTTCGCTTGTTGGGCTATCGCGAGTTGCGCATGGCCATGGTGTTGACGGCGGTGTTCATGAGCAGCTTTGGCGTGCAGTACTACTTTCTGGCGGTGTACTACCAGCAGGTCTACGGCTACAGCGTGTTGCAGGCGGGGTTGGCGTTTTTGCCGGCGACGCTGGTGTGCACCGCGGGCATCTGGCTGGCGGAGCGTTCATTGGCGCGTCTGGGGTTGCGCAACACCCTGGTCAGCGGCCAGTTGGCGGGCGCGGTGGGTATCGCTTTGGTATGTGTGGCGTTGCCGACGGGGGCGGGGTTCTGGTCGTTGCTGCCGGGGATTTTCATCCTGAGTATTGGCCAGGGCATGACCTGGACGGCGATGTGGGTGGCCGCCGGGCTGGGCATCCGGCCGGGCGAGCAGGGCGTGGCGGCAGGCATGGCGTCCACCAGCCAGCAGATTGGCGGTGCGTTGGGGCTGGCGTTGCTGGTGTCGTTGGCGAACGCCGGTGGGTCGATGGGCGCGGCGCAGGCGGGCGGGATTGAGCTGGCGTTGTGGTGGAGCGCGGCGATTGCCCTGGCGGGGGCAGTGCTGGCGTTAGCACTTAAAGAGCGAGCCCCAGCGTCGAATACGATTTCGGCAGCGACATAGTTCAAATGTGGGAGCGGGCTTGCTCGCGAAGGCGGTGGATCAGTCAATGCATTCAGTAGCTGACACACCGCATTCGCGAGCAAGCCAGCTCCTACAGGTTGATCGCATTTCAAGGCGGGATTTCAGCGCCCGAGCATCTTCACCCAGCGCGACGGCGGCATGCCGAAAGTGCTGCGGAACTGGCGGGTCATGTGGCTCTGGTCGGTGAAGCCGGCGGTCAGTGCCGCATCTACCAATGACTGGCCCTGGCCCAGCAGGCTGCGCACCAGGTCCAGGCGGCGCATGGTCAGGTAGCGATAGGGGCTGGTGCCGAACAACAAACGAAAATCCCGCGACAACGCCCAGCGGTCGCGGTTGGCGTATTCCGCCATTTCATCGAGGGTAATCGGCCGGCCCAGGGCACTGTGGATAAATTCCCGTGCGCGCTCGGCGGCCCGGTAGTCGAAGGTCTTGCGATTGACCGTGATGCCCGACGCGTTATTCAGCGCCTGGGCCAGGTCAAACATTGCGTCCTGTTCCTGCAACGGATCAATCGGGCAATCCAGGCTTTGCAGCAACACTTCACTGGCGCGGTACAGCCACGGGTCGCTGGACAATCCGCCGGGGATGAACGGTAACGGCTTGCCGCCGAGCACCTGCTGGATCAGCGCCGGCTCCACGTAAATCATCCGGTATTTGAAACCTTCCTCGCTGCCGGCCCAGCCGTCATGCACTTCATCGGGATGGATCACCATGGTCCGCCCCGGCAGGCTGTGTGTCATGCCGCCGCGATAGTGAAAGCTCTGCACGCCGAACAAGGTGCGGCCGATGGCGTAAGTGTCGTGGCGATGAGGGTCGAAGCCAAACCCGGCAAAATACGCCTCGATACGCTCCAGCCCACTGGCGTGGGGCGCGCGGTGCAGCCAGTCGAGAGAGGGTTTGATCATGGTGTCAGTCGCAGGTCGGGACGCAAATACGTTACCCCAGTGTGACCGGGCTGTCTGCTGCGGTCTTGAACGATTGTGCCACTGCTGAAATTTCGGGGGCAGTACCGGCTTTGCGTTAAGGTATCGCTAATCATTAAAAAATGATTGTTTTACGATAATTAATCGTTTATTTTTCCGCCTCAAATTTCTCAGAGGCTTATCCATGAATTCCCAACGTCTTGCCCAGCTCAGCCAGCGCATGGCATTGCTTACCCTGTTGTTGATCGTCGCCATACTGCTGCTCAATACCGCTGCGTGGCTTTACCCGGTGCAAAGCGCTTCGTTCGGGTTTGGTTTCGCCCTGAGTGGTCAACAGATCGAGGGACGGGCGGAGATCGTTGCGACGTTCCCTTGGTGGCAGACACTGGGCGGCGTCCTGCTCTCCAGCATTCCCTTGATGGCGCTGGTGTCCGGTTTGAATCATTTGCGCCAGCTGTTCCAGAACTATGCTCGTGGGGAGTATTTTTCCAGCGCCGCCGCGCAGCACTTGGGTAAAGTAGGCCGGGCCGTGGCACTGTGGGTGTTGCTGGATTTTCTGTGTGAGCCCTTGCTCAGTGTCTGGGTCACGATGAACGAGCCGGTTGGCCAGCGGCTGCTCACCTTGAGTTTTACCCCGCCCAGCATCGTGGCGCTGTTTCTCGCCGGCTGCATCTCGGTGATCGCGCGTATCCTGTGGCAGGCCAGTGAAGTGGATTCTGAAAACCGCACGTTTGTTTGAGAACAGCATGTCTATTGTGATTGAGTTGGACGTTATGCTCGCCCGGCGCAAGGTCAAGTCCAAGGACCTGGCCGCCGCCATTGGTATCACCGAACAAAACCTGTCATTGCTCAAGCAAGGCAAGGTCAAGGGCATACGGCTGGCGACCTTGGATGCAATCTGCAAGTATCTGGAGTGTCAGCCGGGCGACCTGCTGGTGCATGAACCCGAACCTGAGCTGTAAACGGCAAGGATCTTTAATTCCCTGAAGGATGGATCAACCGATGCTTTTCCCAAGCCTGCCGTACGCCGCGCCTCTTCTGTCGCTGGCCTTGCTCTGGACCGTCGCGGTCGTGACGCCAGGCCCGAACTTTTTCAATACCGCGCAGTTGGCTGCCAGTTGCTCACGTCGCCATGGCGTAGTGGCGTCCGCTGGCGTGGCCACTGGCACCGTGATGTGGGGCCTGGCCGGCGGCTTGGGGATCAAGTCATTGTTTACCGCAGCGCCGATGTTGTACCTCGCGTTCAAGATCATCGGCGGCTGCTACCTGATTTACCTGGGGTTGAAACTGTTCCGGCGCTCGGCACCGGCCATGGCCCAGAACCTGTTGCCCGACGAACCTCGGCGTTCGTTGTTTTCCGCCTGGCGCCTGGGTTTATTGGGCAACCTGTCCAACCCCAAGGCGGCGCTGTTTGTCGCGACGATCTTTGCGTCCACCATGCCCCCATCACCGTCGCCGATGCTGCTGACCCTGGCCGTGATCACCATGGCGACGCTGTCATTCAGCTGGTACACCTGCGTGGCACTGGTGTTTTCCAGTGAACGGATGGCCAACGCCTACAGCCGCTCGCGCAAGTGGCTGGACCGGTTTGCCGGTGGTTGTTATGTGCTGTTCGGCGCCACGCTGGTAGCGAATCGCTGACGGCTCATGGTAAGAAGCCTTACTTTCAAACGTGAGGCCGATCATGAGCAAGCTGCGGGTAGGGATTATTTTTGGTGGCCGTTCGGCCGAGCATGAAGTGTCGCTGCAGTCGGCGCGCAACATCGTCGATGCACTGGACCGTTCGCGCTTCGAGCCGATCCTGATCGGCATCGACAAGGCCGGCCACTGGCACCTCAACGACACCTCGGGCTTCCTGCTCAACGAAGAAAACCCGGCGCTGATCGCCCTCAATCAATCCAATCGTGAACTGGCGGTCGTGCCGGGCAAGGCCAGCCAGCAACTGGTGGAAACCGCCAGCCAGGCCTCGCTGGAACACGTCGATGTGATCTTCCCGATCGTCCACGGCACCCTCGGCGAAGACGGCTGCCTGCAAGGCCTGCTGCGCATGGCGGACCTGCCGTTTGTCGGCTCCGATGTGCTGGGTTCGGCGGTGTGCATGGACAAGGACATCAGCAAACGCCTGCTACGCGATGCCGGGATTGCCGTGACGCCGTTCATTACCCTCAACCGCAGGAATGCGGCGCGTACCACCTTCGAACACGCCCAACAGAAACTCGGATTGCCGATGTTCGTGAAACCGGCGAACCAGGGTTCGTCCGTGGGGGTGAGCAAGGTGGGCAGCGAGGCTGAATATCACGCTGCTGTAGAGCTGGCACTTGGGTTTGATGAGAAGGTGCTGGTGGAGTCGGCGGTAAAAGGCCGGGAAATTGAATGTGCCGTGTTGGGTAACGAGAACCCCATCGCCAGCGGCTGTGGCGAGATCGTGGTGCGCGACGGGTTCTATTCCTACGACAGCAAATACATCGATGACCAGGCAGCCCAAGTGGTGGTGCCGGCGGACATCAGTGTTGAAGCCAGCGAGCGCATTCGTGCGTTGGCCATCGAAGCGTTTGAAACCCTGGGCTGTGCCGGGCTGGCGCGGGTGGATGTGTTTCTGACGGATGAGGGTGAGGTGCTGATCAACGAGATCAACTCGTTGCCTGGGTTCACCCGCATCAGCATGTACCCGAAGTTGTGGCAGGCGGCAGGCATGAGCTACAGCGAGCTGGTGAGCCGCTTGATCGAGCTGGCGCTGGAGCGGCATGCGGGGCGCAAGGGGTTGAAGATTAGCCGGTAGACCAGTAACGCCATCAGGCGTTACTGAGGACTTCTCGAAAAACGTCTGGCCTGATGGCTGCTATGTGCAGCAAGGAACGTGCTGCGCCGGAAGGAGAACGGCGCCCTTGCTCCCATTCTTGAAGCGTTCGTACAGAGACCCCCAGCAGTTCGGCAAACTTGGGCTGTGACAACCCGGTCTTGCTGCGCGCCTCAGCCGCTTGGGTAATTTCGACGTGATGGACGTGACCATGACGCGCTTCCTTGACGTCGATAACGGCAGCCAGCAATTCCTCGCCGATGTTGCGCTTGGCGTCACGTTCCTTCAGCTGTTTCTCAGTGAGTGGCATGGTTCATCTCCTTGGCGATTTTGTAGAGGACATGCGCGGGAATATTCTCGGTGGCACCTTTGCCATAAATCAGCAAGGCAACTAGTGCGCCGCACGCCAATTGCGTTGTGTAAATGATCCGTACTGAGCTGCTCTTGCCCCGGCCTTCCAAGCTCCAGCGTACTTTTCGGCAACCACCAGAACCTGGAATGACAGTACCTGAATCGGGGTGGTTGGCTAGAAAAGCCATAAAAATACCCCGTTCTTCTTCGGTCCAGTAATCGGGCCATAGCTTGCTGAATAATGGTGACTCGATGATCGTTAACACGCAAAAATTCTACGTCTTTGACGTAGCCTCTGGCAAGAAGGGGCGGGGCCAGAAAATGTCAGCGGATGGAGAGGGATTCAAGAAACGTTGTTTCGCAAAAAATGACAGCCCACAGATTTTCTAAGGCTAATAGCTAAGAGAGCTGTGGGCGTCGTCCCATTACACTGCGCGAGCAACCCACGAGTACAACAACGTCTTCCTCTCCGTACTGTCATGGGTCCTTCTGCGATAACTCGCAAACGCCGGCGAGGTGCAATACGTACACACTTCGCTTACCTCAACCTGCTCACGTTTTATCCCTGCCGCCTCCAGCAAGATCAGCGCATAGCGGCTCAAATCAAACCACGCACTCAAGGCCTGCCTGGGTTCTGGCGGCTGAATCTCCGGTGCCAACAAAGGCCCCGGCTGCTCGAACGTCCACGGCGCATTTCCATCCCGCCACAAATGCCCCTGACTCGCCTGCAACTGCGCCACAAACTCGCCACTCACCTCATAACAACAAGGCTTGATCGAAGGCCCAATCGCAATCCGCAACTGATCCAGCGCCACACCCTCGGCGGTAAACCGTTGCATGGCATTGGCGATGATCCCGCCTTGCAGTCCCTTCCAGCCGCCATGAATCGCCGCGACAAAGTCCCCGTCCTCCGAGGCCATCAGCAGCGGCAGGCAGTCGGCGGTAATCACCGCAATCGGCTGCAGATCCCGGCTGAAAACCCCATCGGCTTCAACCGTATTGGCGGCGAGCTCCGGGCGCCATTCAATGGTCGTGGCGCTGTGCACCTGCTTGCAGATGAACACCTCGTCAGGCCGCAACGGATCGTCAATCGAACAAAATCCATGATCGACGCCCATCAGGGCGCCGAGGTTATTTGCCTTGTGCACGCGCAGCTCTCCAATGAGTCAACTTAATCCCCCAGTGCTTCGCCTTCACGGCGTGGATCAGCCCCGCCGATCAACGACGCTTTGCCCTGCGCATCGCGCACCCGGACGATCGCCTGGGCGCCGCTGGTCATGTCGATTTCGCTCAGGGCGTGGCCCTTGTCCTTCAGCGCCTGTTTCAACGGTGCGCTGAACAACCCGGCTTCCAGCTCGGTCGCGCCGTTGCGGCTGCCAAAGTTGGGCAGGCCGACGGCCGCTTGCGGGTCGAGGTTCCAGTCGAGCATGGCCACCAGGGATTTGCTCACATATTCGATGATCTGCGAACCGCCCGGCGAGCCAACGGTGGCCACCAGCTCGCCGCTCTGACGATCAAACACCAGGGTCGGCGCCATGGACGAACGCGGGCGCTTGCCCGGCTCGATCCGGTTGGCCACCGGCTGGCCGTTCTCTTCGGGGATGAAGGAGAAGTCGGTCATCTGGTTATTCAGCAAAAAGCCCTGGACCATCACATGAGAACCGAACGCCGCTTCCACCGTAGTGGTCATCGACACCGCGCCACCCAGGTCATCCACTGCCACCACTTGCGAGGTGGAAATGCGCAGCGGCGAGCGATCCGGCGCATAGGCCACTTCAATCCCGGCCGGCTTGCCCGGCTTGGCGACGCCCATGCTGCGCTCACCAATCAACGCAGCGCGGCTGGCCAGGTAATTCGGAGCGATCAGTCCGGCAACTGGCACCGGCACGTAGTCCGAATCGGCCACGTACTGGGCGCGGTCGGCGTAGGCCAGGCGGTCGGCCTCGGCGATCAGGTGCACCGCTTCGGGCACCGGCTCCAGGCCTGCTGGTGAGTCGCTCTTCACCGGCTTCAACGACGCGAGGGCCATGCGCGGGTCGCGGGCTTCCAGGGCCTGCAACGTGCCGAGGATCTGCGCAATGGCGATCCCGCCCGACGACGGCGGCGGCATGCCGCAGACTTTCCAGCGTTTGTAGTCGGTGCACAACGGCGCCCGCTCAACCGCGCTGTAGCCCTTGAGGTCGGTCAGCGTCAGGCTGCCGGCGTTGCTGTTGCCCTGCACCTTGCGGGTGATTTCTTCGGCAATCGGGCCGTAGTACAGCGCGTCCGGCCCTTCCTTGACGATGCGCTTGAACACGTTGGCCAGCGCCGGGTTTTTCAGCAGCGTACCGGTGGCCTTCGGGCTGCCATCGGCGTTCAGGAAGTACGCGGTCATTTCCGGCGAGCGGGTGATGTAGCGGTCGGCGGCAATCAGGCTGTGCAAGCGCGCGGAGATCGGGAAGCCCTGTTCCGCCAGGCGAATGGCCGGCTCGAATAAGGTTGCCCATTGCAGATGGCCGGTCTTTTTGTGGGCCATCTCCAAGGCGCGCAACACGCCTGGAGTTGCCACGGACCGCCCGCCAATCTGTGCCTCGGGGAAGGCCATCGGCGTACCGTCGGCCTTCAGGAACAACCGCTCGGTAGCGCCCGCCGGTGCGGTTTCGCGACCGTCGTAGGCGTGCACCTGCTTGCCGTCCCACAGCATGATGAACGCACCGCCGCCGATCCCGGACGACTGCGGTTCCACCAGCGTCAGTACGGCCTGCATGGCAATCGCGGCGTCGATGGCCGAGCCGCCCTTGCGCAGGATTTCCCGCCCGGCTTCGGCGGCCAGCGGGTTGGCGGCGGCGGCCATATGGCGCTCGGCGTGGCGGGTGCTCATGTCGGTGCGATAGCCCGAGCCGAGTTCCGGGGCGGGCGGCAGTTCAGGCGCGGTGGCGCTGTGGCAGGCGGCGAGGGTGAGGGCGGCGGTGATCAGCGAGAGGGTGGTAAGGCGTTGGCGGTGGAAAATCGAAAGCACGCGATGACTCCGTTCATTTGAGAATGATCTGTTGTCCGTGGGGAGGGAATGTACCTCAGTGATTTGCTGGAAGGGAGATTGATCTGCATATGGTTGTGCGATACAACTATATCTCTTCATTCGGGCAAGAGGTTTTCCACGTGAACCGTTCCAGGCCAGATCTTATCGATCAGATCCGCTGTGCCTCACGCCTCATGGTGCGAGAGCTGGGTTTCATGCAGCCGAAGTTGGCAGCCAGCCGTTATCCACCGTCGTCGGTGCACACGATTGTTGAAATCGGCGAGCGTGGCGCACTGACAGCGGCTGAACTGGTCACCTTGCTGGGCCTGGAAAAATCGTCGGTGAGCCGCATGGTGCGCAAGCTGATCGAGGCGGGCGAGCTGGAAGAGTTTGCCAACGAGGACGATGCCCGTTCGAAAAAGCTACGGCTCACCACACGAGGCCAGAAGACGTTACGCGACATTGAAACGTTTGCCCGGCGCCAGGTGGGCGAGGCCATTGGCGGCTTGTCCAGCGAACAGCAGCAGGCCGTCAGCCGCGGGCTTGATCAGTACGCCGCAGCCCTGCAAACCCAACGTACCGGCGCCCGGCAGCCGAGGCACTACCGCATTGCCCAAGGCTACCGGCCAGGCATCATCGGGCGTATCGCGCAGATGCACGCCGAGTACTACGCCCAGCATGCGAATTTTGGCCAGCCGTTTGAAAGCCTGGTGGCGGCGGACATGGCCGAGTTGATGGGGCGCCTGGCCAACCCGCGCAACCAAGTCTGGGCAGTGCTGGACGCAGAGCAGATCGTCGGTTCGATCGCGATTGATGGCGAGGGCGAAAACGGCGAGGCGATCCTGCGCTGCTTCATCCTCGCCCCGTCGGCTCACGGCCAGGGCTTGGGTAAACGGTTGTTGAAAGAGGCGCTGGATTTCTGTGACGGGCACCGGTTCCCGGCGGTGCGGCTGTGGACGTTCAAGGGCCTGGATGTGGCGCGCAAGCTTTATGAAAGCGCGGGCTTTGTGCTGGAGTCGGAACAGGAGGGGCAGCAGTGGGGCAAGTCTGTGGTGGAGCAGTGTTTTGTGCGGCAAGGGGTTTGACATACAGCGCCCCAGTAAGAGGCGCTCAGTGCTGATGCCGGTAGCGGGGAATGTTATGCGTCACCTTCTTGTGGTTCGCCAGCCAGGCTGGCATTCACATAATTCTTACCCGGGCACAGCTATGATGCTCGTCCTTATGCAATAAGCCTGACAGGGCGACCCATTATGAATGTGAGCATTCTCTACGCGTTGGCGGCGGCGGCGTTGTTCGGCGCCAGCACTCCGCTTGCCAAGCTCCTGGGGGTGGATACGCCGCCCATCCTGTTGGCCGGGCTGCTCTATCTGGGCAGCGGCCTGGGCCTGGCCATCGTTCGGTTTGCTCGCGACCACGGCTGGAAACAGCCCGGGCTTGCAGCCGGAGAGTGGCCCTGGTTGGTGGGCGCCATTGTCTTTGGGGGCGTGCTTGCGCCTGTGGCGCTCATGTACGGGCTCACCCGCACAGCGGGCGCCACCGCATCGCTGATGCTCAATCTTGAGTCGGTGCTCACGGCCGTGCTGGCGTGGGTCGTGTTCAAAGAGAACGCAGATCGCCGCATCGTGATCGGCATGATCGCTATTGTTCTGGGCGGGATCGTTTTGTCATGGCCGCACGGGACAGCGACGGCTCATGATTGGACGGGGCCGTTGGCCGTGGCTTTCGCCTGTTTTTGTTGGGCCATCGACAATAACCTGACCCGTAAGGTCTCTGCCTCGGATGCGCTGTTTATCGCCGGCAGCAAAGGCTTGGCGGCGGGTGTGGTCAATTGCTGTTTGGCGTTGGCCATCGGGTCGCAACTGCCAGCGGTGGCCACGCTCGGGTCAACCATGGTGGTTGGGCTGCTTGGGTATGGCGTGAGTCTGGTGCTGTTTGTGCTCGCTCTGCGCGGGCTTGGCAGTGCGCGCACCGGCGCCTATTTTTCCACGGCTCCTTTCCTGGGCGCGGTCATCTCGATCCTGATCCTGGGCGAGTCAGTTTCGCTGATGTTCTTGCTCGCGGCCGCCTTGATGGCCATCGGGGTGTGGATTCATCTGATGGAACATCATGCGCACGAGCATCAGCACGATCCCCTCATGCACGGTCATCGCCATACACACGATGAGCACCACCAGCATGTGCATAACTTTGCGTGGGACGGTACCGAGCCACATAGTCATGCCCATGAGCACGCACCGATCCAGCACAGTCATGCGCATTTTCCCGATGTGCACCATCGGCATAAACACTGACGTCGTGGGGCAATAGGGCGGTTTACTTTTCTGCAGGCATAAAAAAACGGCCTACCTTTCGGTAAGCCGTTTTTAGTACTTGGTGGTACACAGTCATTTGAACCACAACCCTAACTTTTTGTATTTTATATATTTATTTTCTTTTCGATCAGTTAGGCATACACATAGGCATACACGCCGTTGGGGGGATGTACGTTCTTCCCTCATATCTGAGCTTGGCATGATGCCACCCGTCTTGACGCAACGAGATCGCGACCTCGGAGACTGATCCATTAAAAACGGCCAATCTGGATTGGACGTTTTAACCGTTTGCCGCCTTTTACAAGTGAGTCCCTTTACATGGGAATGCGGAGCCTTCCCATGTACAGGGACTTGGCCTGAAGAGCGCAGACAAGTAGGGGCAAGTGCGGCAGTTGCTACTCTGTTGCCATGCTGCATGGATTATGCGTTTTATCGTAATCCAATAAGCCGGCGACCTATTGGCCGCCAAACCCTCCGATCAAGCGATCTTTGATCGCGCCGATCGGAGGGTTCACTCGCTTTTTCTCGAAGCCACCTCGTTCCACTTCCCAATTTTCAAATTTGATTAGCGCCACGCTCGCTTTCACCCTCCAGTAACTTCCCGCGATTTCTATAGCGGGCAGCGTCATTTCAGCGTAAGTTCGGATCTTTTCGTTGGGCATGTATGCAGTTGTGTCGACAGCGGCGACGCCGGCGACAACCCACGTGGAACGTGGTCTGGAGCATGGCGACAAAAGTGGCGACAGTCGCCACTTTTTGAGCGCTTTGGTAGTGATGCTTGACCGCCATTTCGAGTGGGTATAAAAATTGGCGCACGGACCGCTGTCGTTGACAGCACCAGCCCAGGTAGCCAGAACCTTCAAGGCTACGCCACTTGCGTGGTGGTTCTCCCAAAGTGCGATTAGCATCCGGCGGCTCGCACGATCACTCCCCAAGAGTGATGGACGCCTACTCGACTTATCTGTCCACTGCGACAGACGATGGACCTTCCTCGCTGCATTGCAGCAACCTCACCTCTCGGCACAATTCGCTGCGCCAGACCGCGCCCGTCTCTTTCTCCTGGAAAGATGCGGGCGCTCTTAACACTGCTGCAAGCCACGTCGTACTAGGCATTGCCGCAACTCTCCTCGTGACAATCGGCATGACAAATCCGATTTATCGCTATCCGCAACGACACAGATAGCCATCTTCGAGAATCACCGTACCGCTTGATGTGGTGCGCTGACCCATGCTAGTCCAATCATCTAAGATTTTTAAACCTAGCGGCCTTGCTCCACGAATGCTAGTTGCGGATTCCCGGTTTCATCGATGACTAATACTCCAAGCCAATGGGCAAACATAGATCCTGTGCAGTAGCTTTTACGACCATTGATGACTAAGCCGCTGGAACCTGCATGCAGAGTAGTTCGAACATCTTGTACGTGCTCACCAGAGCTCTCTGAAATTGCATTGGCGAAGCGGTTGCCTTTTAAAACTAATTTGTAATAAAACTCCTTTTGAGCTTCTGTGCCATGACGCCGTAAATCCTCCAGCAAACAGAAATGGTTCTGTGGAAGTTGCCCAATTGACGAGTCAGATGCGGAGAGCATAGCAATAACTTCCACCACTGTCGCATAGGAAACATCTGCGCCGCCATACTCCCTCGGCACCGTAATTCCCCAAAGACCACTATGAGAAAAAAATCAATCACTTCATTGGGTGCACTTCGGCTCTGACCACGAGCTGAGTCATTACAGATCAGAGCTGCGGCCACCTTGCCTGCAACATCAATAGCATCAGCGTCGTCGCGAATGATATAGGCGTTTGTGCTTTGGTTAGAGAAAGTTGAAAACAGATCTGACATAGCAAAATCTCCTCGATTAATAGCCATCAGAGGCCAGCAGGACTCGTGCCAGAAGAAATCAATGGATGGAGCTAACAAAATCGTCTCAACTGTTGAAAACCAAACATACTGTTAGCCCCCTGTTGCCCAGCCAACACCAAGGCACAATAAATGAATAAAAAATAAGAAAATCACCAGTTATAGAGTTATGAAAATAAAATATAACGATAGCCCACTTTTCTGGATTACATTCTGAGATGTGGTTACGCCTTCTAAAAGACGAGTCATGGCACTGGCGAATTTATCGTAAAGTGTTCACGCAACTCGGTTTAACATTTCAAAACGTAGACGCTATGACACCCGATCCGACAACCACGGCGCTTGTCTCAGCATTAACGGAAGCGGCAATAGCAGGACCAGTTGAATATGCGGCAGCACTTGTATTTATCGAGCGCCCCCCCATGGTTGCTTGCATAGAAGAGGATCCCTTGTATGGCGCGCTCCTTCTCAAATACGGTCTTGAAAGAAAATCTGTACAACCATTGTGGTGGCACGCGCTCGAAAATCGTCACTCCGGTCATTCCTCCCTGCCAGCAGTAATAATTTCCAACAGACTCCATATCGCCAGAGAAGTTGTAGGCGATGCGTGTACTCGTGCTACCCAGGTGGTGGCGGTCGTTGGACGGTGGCAGCAATCGATTCTAAGCAGAACGCCGCACGAGGCTTAACCTAGTGAAATCATCCCATCGAATTGTGCCGACCCCACTTGAAGGTTTTTCCTCGTGGTCGGGCCTGCCGCTCGTGACATATGGCCAAGGAACATTCTGGGCTGCTGGTCGAGGAAGGACGCTTAACAGCAGGTTGAATAGTTCCCAAGGTGAGTCGGTCGAACGAGCAACTATTGCTAATCGCACCTCTGGTCGACTAGCCCCTAGAAAAGCGCTCAGAGGCGCTGTAATCGAACCATATGAGCTTGGTCTAGATCTAGATTGGGAAAGACCTTTCGGAGTAGTCCCTTTCGATAAAAATACCAACGTTCGCTGGGAAGAATATATTTCCATTCATGATCAAAAGATAGCTTGGGTACATGAGCCTTTAGAAAAAGAGCTCGCATTTTATCGACTAACTAGCAATGGCGCCGCAGTTGGTCGATCAGCCGAGCATGCCGTACGTTCAGCTATTAATGAGCTGATTGAGCGAGATGCGTTTATGGCTTGGTGGTATGGCCTGTCGGGCGCAGTGAATATCGATGTATCGGTTGCTCAGCTCTCCAAAGGCTATGATCTGTTAGAAGACGTCCAATGGGAATACGATGCTATCCGGTTGAACTCTCGACCAGGCTATTGTGTCGTTATGGTTTGCGTATTCATAGAAACCCGGAGCAGTCCCTCCGGGGTGGTTGTGGGTTGTGCTGCCGAGCCGGAAGAAAAAGGAATTGTGCTGCCTACGCTAAGGGCATTTGATGAGTGCGTTCAGGCTGTGGACATAATGAGGCTTAATCAATCCGTCACCGGATCAGCACCACCTGGCGTACTGGGGAAATATTATTGCAGTCCCGCACGCGCAATACGCATCAGGGATCATTTGAAAAAATCCCGCCTAAATAACACTATAAATATTCTGGCACAAACGGCTGACATCTTTTTTAGATTATCTCGCAGCGCTGATACTGACTACTGGTTTGCACGAGCTGTATCACCACACACAATTCCCTTTAATCTATCACCCAAGGGTGCTAGACGTCAGCATTTTATGCTCAGAAATATGAAGCTCCGAAGCCCGTCTAAACTCCCCGTCGAGGAGCATCCTCTTGGTTAACAATGATCATCAGAACATTTGGCATGGTAAATTCATTATATTATTTACAGCATATACTATTTCTTCAGTCGGTGATCGGCTGAGCTTTGTCGTACTTCCATTTCTAATCCTGGCAGCAGGTGGCGGCGCAACAACAGTTGCGCTAGCTCTAGGCTCCCGATCGGTAGGGTTCGCCATCAGCGTTCTTGCCGGAGGAATTTTAGCGGACTCGTTAGGCCCCCGGCGAGCACTATTAATCAGCGAAATTTTGCGTTCTATAGTTCAACTAGGAGTAGTGCTAGTTTTCCTCTCACCCTCATTTTCAGCTACTATTCTCTGTTTACTAGCGGGCATCTATGGTTTGGCGGAAGGCATTGCGACACCATCATCACGCGCCCTATTGCCGCGCGTGGTCGCTGACCGTGATCTCGAACAAGCTAACGGCTACATGTCAGTATCCTACACAAGTGGCCATCTAATCGGTCCTGTCATAGCTGGGGTTTTAGTGGCCTCAGATCTCGGAGTTTTGGCTATCGCGATTGACGCAGTTTCGTTTGTTATTGGCGCTGCATTAATCTTTACGTTAGAGGATAAGTCAAGTGGAGTAGCCGCTAATAGTCGTCATTCGGCTCTAAGGCTATTTAATGAAGGAGTAGAAACAGTCTTCGCAAGGCGCTGGCTAATATGGTTGTTTTTGGCGAGCTTGGTATTGCATCTTACGAGCTTGCCTGCGGTTTATGCGCTTGGGCCAGTCTGGTCCGATACCTCCCTCGGCGGGGCGACAGCTTGGGGTACTCTGGTTACTGTGTTTGGTATAGGTGGAGTACTGGGCGGTTTGGTGGCTACTAAGCTACGTTCAAATAGGCCCATCTGCTGGTATTTTATTAGCCTAATTCCTATAGCCGCTCAGCCGATTTTCATTGGGTCAGGATACCCACTATGGGCGATCGCCGCTCTGCAATGCATTGCAGGATTTTCGCTGTCCATTCTCAGTGTAATGGAAGATGTCAGCATCCAGAGGGGCGTGCCTTCAGCTTTAGTAGCAAGAGTTGGCTCCTTAGCGACGTTTGTCTCAACGGTGACGTTGCCAATTGGATACGCACTAGTTGCCTGCATCGCTGATTATCTCGGTATTCAAATGGCGATGATTGGTATGGGGGTTGTTTGCTTTATTTTTGCTGTGTTTAGCTTAGCATTTCCCGGCGTCCGCGAAGTTTTACATCCTCAGCAGCCTGAAGACACACCCCTATCGCGGCCCCCTTCAGGAGTTACCCTTAAATGAATTGGCATTGTGAATATTGCTCGTATGCGTCGCATACTAATAACATCTACATTCGCGAGACGCCATGGAGCATTATTAAAAAGCTGTCCAATGACAGATGGGTAAAAAGAAATGCGGATATTCGACAAAGCCATTTAGAACTGGCCATTCTCTGTGAGCTTTCCAAAAAATTTTCTTGCCACGTCCCGCGAGTTACAGGTAGCTGCATGAAATGCGGCGCGATTGAGCTTGAAAATATTAATTTTGTTGATTCCCAAATTGACGGAAAGGAGGCCGCAACCCTCTGCGCGAAGATGTGTAAACTTATAGCGTATTCGAACGTTGAGGCCGCACTGAATCGCCCCGGGTTTTCTAGACACTCTCCAGGCTCGCTGCGTAACGCTTTTCAAACTCTACCGGTGACAGCTGATTGTTGAAACTGTGGCGTCGTTTTGGGTTGTAAAACATCTCGATATAATCGAACACATCATCCCGAGCATCCTGGCGTGTAGTGTAGATTTTACGCTTGATCCGTTCCCGCTTTAGCAACTGGAAAAAGCTCTCCGCCACAGCGTTGTCGTGGCAGTTACCTCGACGACTCATGCTGGCTACCAGGTTGTTAGCTTTCAAGAAGCTTCGCCAGTCTGAGCTGCTGTACTGACTTCCTTGATCCGAGTGGATCATCACCTCTTGCTTCGGCTTGCGTCTCCAAACCGCCATCAGCAGTGCATCAATGGCTACGTCGCTGGTCATCTGCGACTTCATTGACCAACCAATGATCTGGCGTGAAAACAGATCGAGCACCACGGCCAAATACAACCAGCCTTCATATGTTCGGATGTAGGTAATGTCTGTGACCCAGACTTTGTTGGGTTCTCTGACATCGAATTGGCGCTTCAGTAAGTTCGGTGAGGCAACGGCTGGTTTACCGCCATATTTTCCCGGCCTCCGTCGATACCCAGTCTGAGAACGTAAACCTTCAATGCGCATCAACCTAGCCACCCGGTGACGGCCACAGCTCTCTCCAACCTCTCGCAGGTCATCATGGATCTTGCGATAGCCATAAACACCACCGCTTTCCAGCCAGGAGTGTTTGATCAACCCAAGCAGTCGCTGATCGTCCTTGGCTCGCGCAGATTTTGGTTCTGATAGCCACGCGTAGTAGCCGCTGGGATGAACCTTGAGCGTCAGGCAAAGCCGTCGAATCGCGTAGTGATCCGCTTGCTGCTTAATAAAGGCGTACTTCAGCCGCACTCCTTGGCAAAGTACGCGGCGGCCTTTTTTAAGATGTCTCGCTCCTCCGTGACCCGTTTCAGCTCGGCACGTAGACGACGAACCTCTGCGCTCTGATCATCCTCTTCAACGCGCTGTTCCTGGGGCTTGGTGTAGCGCTTAACCCAGGCATAGAGGCTGTGCACGGACACACCCAATCGTGCAGCCACCTCCGAGACAGGAAGCTGCTTTTCGGTCACTTGCTTGACCGCCTGGATTTTGAATTCTTCGGGATAACGCTGGTTGCTCATGGCACCTCCTAATGGGCCTCATTTTAAGGCTTGGAGGTGTCTACGAAACTAGGGGCGATTCAGTCATGAGTTGGGACATAACCGCATCGATGTGGTGAGTGCCTACATCGGAGGTCGGCGATGAAGTCCAAGTTCGACATAGCGTTGTTTCTGCGCCCGTGCTTAAAGGTGCGCATGCCACGCGGCGGCGGCGTAAGCGGATGGCGAACACATCTTTACTTCGCCCTCACATCTATCCGCTTTCAACTTCAATAAGGCCTCGTCTCGCTAAGATATGTGAGTAGGTCGTGGAAGCGATGCGATCATTTGATCAAAGGTCGCCACCGCATATCTTCCATCAAGGCTTTTCAAGGTTGGCATTTCTGAAGAAAACCCGAATCGCACTCTACCGGGAAGCACTTTATCCATAGCTGAGTACCAGGTCAGCAGAGCTTGTTGGAGGCGCACGTGTAGCTCGAATCCACTCCGTCGGCGGGTGGTGTCTGCTTTTGCTCGTTCTCGCGCGAGCTGAGGATCTATGCGGCCAACAATGTAACAGTCAGCAAAGCCAATACGTCCTTGTGCGATTGTTTCTCTTGTGGCGTCCAACTCTATTCGCCAGTTGTGTTCGCTCGCCTCTCCGATCTGCCAAAGGCTCCAAATGTAGTGGAGCTTGAGAGGGTCGCTGTCACACAAAGCCCACGAAGAAATGTCTTCCATAGCCAACGCTTTTTGCCAGCGATCCACGTTTCGCTCTGCCCAAAAAGTTGCTGCTCCGACTGGATCTTTTATCCGATCCGGCTCGTTTTCAAAACGGCCGTTTTCAGGAATGACATGTTGCCCTCCATGCTTAGCGCACCAAGTCGTTTTTCCGCTGGCGCTGATTCCTTCAACAACCAAAATCATCGTTATGACTACTCCGTTAATTGGTAACCGTCCGGCCAAGTCACCGTATGCGTCCGGCCAAGTCATCTACCCAGCCCCGCAAGGCCAAGACATGGTGTGCACTTAAATTTAAGTGGACACCAGTTCTAGCCTTTTAAGCGGGTATTTCATGCAGCCAACACGCCGTTCCTACTCCAAGTCCTTCAAAGCCCAGGTCATTCAAGAGTGTGCCCAGCCCGGTGCTTCGATTGCCAGCATCGCACTCAACCATAGCCTCAACGCAAACCTCGTCCACAAATGGATTCGTCTGCAATCGCAGAAAAGCACAGCGCTGCAACCTGCATTTATTCCGTTACCCGTGCCGTTGGCCGGGACAAGTTTGCACCCAGCATCATCGAACATCTGCGTTGAAATACAGCACCCGCGCGGCACCGTCACGGTGAACTGGCCCACTGAAAATGCTGCTGCCTGCTCGACCTTTCTCCGAGACCTTCTGCGATGATTCGCATCGACTCCATCTGGCTCGCCACCGAGCCGATGGACATGCGCGCCGGTACCGAGACGGCATTGGCCAAGGTGATAGCGGTGTTCGGTGCGGCGCAGCCGCACTGTGCTTATCTGTTCGCCAACCGCCGCGCCAATCGCATGAAAGTGCTGGTGCATGACGGCTTCGGGATATGGCTGGCACCGCGCCGGTTAAACCAAGGCAAGTTTCACTGGCCTGGCGTTCGCCACGGTTCTGAGATGGAGCTGGATACCGAGCAACTTCAGGCATTAGTGCTGGGTCTGCCATGGCAGCGCGCAGGTTCTGGAGGCTCGATCACACTGCTTTAATGGCTGCCATTAGCCTATCGATCTATCGCCGGGAATTGCCTGCTCTGGCAAAATCGGCCCCATGACTTCGCTGCCCAATCTCGATCACCTGCCCCCTGAACAACTGCGCGCCTTGGCGGCGCAGTTGATGCAGCGTGTCGAGACGCTCGACCACCAGGTCGACACGCTGGGCAAGACGGTAGAAACGCTCGACCAACAAGTTGAGACGATGGGTAAAACCGTTGAGACGATGGGCAAGAAGATCAACCGTGATCAAACGCTGATCGAGAAACTGACCCACGAGATCGCACAACTCAAGCGTTTGAAGTTTGCCAAACGCAGTGAGCGGATGAATCCCGAGCAGGCCAGTTTGCTCGATGACCTGATCGACACCGATATCGCAGCGATTGAAGCAGAGCTTCAAAGCTTGCAGGCCGTGATAACTCCCGCCGAGAAAAAGCAGAAGCCCAAGCGCACCGCATTACCGGCTGAGTTTCCACGCACACTGATCCATCACGAACCGGACAACACTCACTGCCCATGCGGCTGCGCCCTCAAGCGCATCGGCGAGGACGTCAGCGAGAAGCTGGACTACACGCCCGGCGTGTTCACCGTTGAGCGCCATGTGCGTGGCAAATGGGTCTGCGATGACTGCGAAACACTGATCCAGGCACCCGTTCCAGCGCAGGTCATCGACAAGGGCATCCCGACTGCGGGCCTGCTGGCCCACGTCATGATCGCCAAGTTTGCTGACCATCTGCCGCTCTATCGTCAGGAATCGATCTTCGGTCGAGCGGGCCTGGCGATTCCACGCTCAACCCTGGCGCAATGGGTGGGCGTGACCGGGGTTCAATTGCAGCCGCTGGTCGATGCGCTGCGCGACGTGGTAGTCGGGCAGCAGGTCATTCATGCCGATGAAACAGCGGTGCAGATGCTCATGCCGGGAACGAAGAAGACTCACCGTTCCTATGTCTGGGCCTATGCGACCAGCCAGTTCTCAGACGTGGCAGCAGTGGTTTACGACTTCAGCCTCAGTCGTGCCGGAGAGCACGCCCGAAACTTCCTGCAAGACTGGAAAGGCAAGCTGGTCTGTGATGATTTTGGCGGTTATAAAGCCAGCTTCGAACTTGGCGTGACCGAAATCGGTTGCATGGCCCATGCGCGCCGCAAATTCTTTGAACTGCATGCCACGAACAAAAGCACGCTGTCTGAGCAAGCCCTGCGTTATATCCAGTTGTTGTACGAAATCGAGAGCGAAGTCCGCGATCTTGAGCCGGATGCGCGACGCCGGATACGGCAAGAAAAAGCCGTCCCCGTGATGGAAAAGCTGAATGCCTGGATGATTGCCCAGCGCGATCTTGTGCCCGAAGGCTCAGCCATCAGCAGAGCACTCGATTACAGCTTGAAACGCTGGGCAGCGCTGTCGCGCTACCTCGATGACGGGGCCGTACCCATTGATAATAATTGGGCCGAGAATCAGATCCGACCTTGGGCTCTTGGACGCAAGAACTGGCTCTTTGCAGGATCGTTACGCAGCGGCAAACGAGCGGCGGCGATCATGAGCCTGATCCAGTCATCGCGGCTGAATGGGCATGACCCGTACGCGTATCTCAAGGACGTGCTAACCCGATTGCCAACACAGCGGGCCAGTGAAATCGATCAGCTACTGCCGCACCAGTGGATGCCGGGCTGACCTGTGTGAAGTATATTCCGAGCACCCTTACATTTTATAGTGTATCCGATGGAGCTTGTTATGAATGAAAGAGTCCGATATCAGCTATCAGTGTCTGTATTCGTCATGCTCATAAGAGATGGCGAAATCTGTATGCTTAGACGGTGTGGCACTGGTTGGATGGATGGCTCATTCAGCATCCCGGCAGGTGGGCTTGACGCTGGTGAAACACTAGCTGCTGCGGCTATCCGTGAGGCGAATGAGGAGGTGGGCGTTCAGATCTCCCCGGAGAACTTGCACTATGCTCACACTCTCCACAGCAAAACTGAAGGGCGGACGTGGTTAGGACATTTTTTTCAAGCTACAGAATGGGAAGGTATCCCTACTCTGTGCGAGCCCGAAAAACACAGCGATCTTCAGTGGTGTCCAATCACCGTGCTTCCTGCCGAGACCATTCCCTATGTTCGGCAAGCTATACAGTGCGTTATTGCTCAGAATCTGTACTCAGAATACGGCTGGGACTGATAACTTCATTCTTTTTCACGGGTATCCATTCGTGTTGCCTATTTAACTGACTGCGTCAAGGCGATTTCGCTGGACGCTTACAAGTCACCTACCGAACTCCAGCATTAAGAGCGATGGTGTCCGCGTATTTTTTAGCGAACGCGATCGTAAGCGTCCGGCGAATTCGCCTCTACAGTCCAAACAACAAGACAATGGTGCCCACCTCAGTTTTCCGGACTGGTCAATTAATTCGCCGGCGCTGACAAATTTAAGAGCTGGGGAGCGTCTGGCTCATAGGTCTTGCACCTCAATCTTTTAGGATTGCATCCAGCAAATGGGCCGGTTGCTCGACTAGCTTGTCGGCACCGCACTCAATCAGCTCTGTGCGGGTGCCGTAGCCCCAAAGGACGCCAATGGCAAGTAATCCGTTTTGATGGGCGGCGATAATATCGTCGCGTTTGTCGCCGATCATGCAGGCGGATTTAGGACGGATCGCTTTTAACGCCAGCATTGTATCCAGCAAGCGGGATTTGTCGTCCAGTTTACCGTCCGGCGAAGTACCGAAAACGCTTTGAAAATGCCCTCGCAGCCCTGTATCGCTCAGAATGCGCTCGGCAAACCCCTGACGCTTAGAGGTAGCAACATGCAACGCATATCCTTGTGTAACCAGCGAATCAATAACTTGTCTAATTCCGGTATAAACCAATGATCCAGTGATGCCGTACTGCCCATAATGTGTCCGGTACAACTCGACGCCCTGGTCGATCCGGTCATCTCCATAAGGCTCTAGCAGCTGCGCCATTACCTGACTCATCGGCGGCCCCAAGAGGTGCGTGATTCCGGCATAGGGTGTGAAGTCATGGCCTAGAGCCCGAACGGCGTGTGTCAGGCTGACGACGATACCTGGTGCGGAATCAACGAGAGTGCCGTCTAGGTCGAAGATCAGATTTTTCATAGCTTCCTTTGTCGTACTGTGCGCTGCTGGGGTATGCGCCAGGCATAGTGTCTTGCGTGATTAAACCAACTGCCACTTATGCAGACGCAGATGCTCGATCTCTCTCGCCCGGTGCGTCGGAAGGCGCTTGAGGATCCTGCCGTGTTAGCAAAAGAATCGATCCATGTGTAAGGTACTGCCAATACAGAATAACCCTCCCGGCATCCCACCTTGCGCTGAGGTGCTAACGATTTACTGATCGTTGCGATCCGACGATTCACCGGAATTGCTTACCAAAAAACCAGCTAAGTCCTCAGCAGCCTCCTCCGCCAGTAAGCCGACAACGACTGTAATGCCTGCATCTCGTAGCATTCTTATGCCCGCTCCCGAGTTTCTCGGATCGGGATCAAGCAACCCAACAAAAACTTTATCGACCCCGCTGTTTATCAGTGCCCGAGCGCATGACGGAGTTCGGCCATGAAAAGAGCATGGCTCAAGCGTGACAAATGCAGTCACCCCGGAGCAGTCATTCGCTAATCGGCTTAACGCCACCGCTTCCGCGTGATAGAGCCCAGGTGCCTTTGTATGGCCTTGGCTGATCACCACGTTGTCCTTTACCAGCACGCAACCTACTGGCGGGTTTGGAAGGCAGTCAGGTAAGGCTAAGCGCCCTTGGGCAAGAGCAAGCCGCATGAAATCGGCATCAGAGGTAAGACTAGTCATATTCGATTGGTACTCATCCTTGGTGGCCGAATCTTGGCACATTGAATTAGGTATCGCTGTACCCGTGAAACTATCTACTTGCCGCGATACTGCGCGGGCGTCCATTTATGCGGCAGCAGCTCCGAAATTGCACTTGCTCGTTGCGTCGGCATACGCACGAGAATATCTTTCAAGTAGACGTACGGATCATACCCATTGAGTCGCGCCGACTGGATCAGACTCATGATCGCCGCCGCCCGCTTGCCGCTGCGCAGCGACCCGGCAAATAACCAGTTCGACCTCCCAAGCGCCCATGGCCGGATTAGGTTCTCGATTTGATTGTTGTCGATGGGCACAGCACCATCTTCCAGGTTACCAGGGCAATCCAAGTACCAGCGCTTGAAGTTGTTCGGGGTCGAGTTCGACCTCCGTCCCACGATGGATGCCTGGCCAATGAAACTTACCTTGGTTCAAGCGCCGTGCAGCCAGCCAGATACCGACGCCGTCGTGCACCAGGACTTTCATGCGGTTCGCCCGGCGGTTGGCAAAGAGGTAAGCGCAGTGCGGCTTCGCCGCACCGAACACCGCGACCACTCGGGCCAACGCAGTCTCAGTGCCGGCGCGCATGTCCATAGGCTCGGTGGCGAGCCAGATGGCATCGACGCGAATCATTGGGCCAGGCCACGAATAAAACACGCGCAGCCGTCCGGATCCGAGGCTGGCCATTTTACGGTGATAGATTTATCACCCAGAGGTAGCGAGATGATCACCATCTCTTCTGATGCTCGCCTTGGTACCACTTTTACCGGAACGAAAGCCGGCAAGGTTGCAGGCGATTGATCCCGGTAGGTCGGTAGCCACTTGCGGATCACGTTGGCATTGATGCCGTGATGGATGGCTACGCTGGAAATCGTCGCTCCGGGCTGGAGGCATTCCTGGACGACCTGGGCTTTGAATGGTTTGGGGTAAGAGCTTCGTTGGCGCATGGAAATCCTGGCGATAAGGGCGATCGCGTCCGCTTAAAAATACGCGGACACGATCGTCCTTAATGCTGGGATTTTGAAGGTGTGTTCGCCGGGCGCTTACAAAGTATTAAAGCTGACAGTCAGCTCAATTTGGATAAATGCTCACCAAGCAGTGGCATCCCGCAACCTAAATGGTCGACTTCAAGCTAAGCCTATCAGGACGCTCTGCGGACGCTCTTCATTGGCAAGAAGCTAAGAGGCCGTAGTTTTATACGGCTCTGATATTTCCTGTTTCAAGCCCGTCAAGATGATCGGCGTACCACTGCATCATTGTCGTACGTTGCTCCAGGTACTGAGCCTTGTTATAGATCCCTCGGACACCTGACGGCTTGTGACTGAGCTGGGCTTCAATGTGATCCGCTGGAAAACCGTGCTCGTTGAGTACGGTGCTTGCAATATGACGGAAGCCATGTCCGGTCTGTCGTCCTTCGTAACCAAGGCGCCTTAGCGCCATCAGAAAAACGGTATCGCTGCGAGGCTTGGTTCGATCACTTCGACCAGGGAACAGCAATGGGTACGCTCCCGTGATTTTCCGTAGTTCAGTAAGAGCGCTTAGTGCCTGCTTGCAGAGTGGTACAAGGTGTTCACGCCCTTTTTTACGGCCTTTGCGTTCAACGGGGATGGTCCAAAGCCGTTTGTCAAAGTCGAACTCAGCCCAGTATGCCTCTCGAAGCTCGCTGGGGCGGACAGCCATGAGAGTAAGTAGTTGGAGGCCAAGCTGGACATCCCTGGCGTGTGGGTATGATCGTATTGCTCTGAGCAATGCGGGAAGTTCTTCCAGGGAGACATGAGCGTAGTTCTCTGCCTTTCCCGATGACAGAAATTTATGGACCCCCTCTAAGGGGTTGTTCATCGCCCTGCCGGTTACGCGAGCCAGGTCGTAGATGTCTTTGCAGTAAGCCCTCACGCGACTCATCTGCTCGAGGATTCCCTGACGTTCGAGCCCTCTCAAAAGCTCCATCCATTCCATCGACATGATGGAGACATAAGGACGTTTTCCGACAAGAGGGAACACGTGGCGTTCCAAGGCTCCAAGGACTCTTTTTGCTGTGCCGACATCCCAGCCAGCCAAGCGAGACGTATGCCATTCACGAGCCAAGGCTTCAAAGGTTTCGTTTGTTGCTGCTATCTCCGCAGCTTTTCTAGCTTTCTTGGCGGCTATCGGATTTTTGCCTTCTGCTCCATCCGATCTCAATTCGGCAGCTTTTTGCCGAGCAAGCGCGCCGCTGACTTCTGGGTAACCGCCAAGCCCGAGCCACGACCATTTGCCGTCGGGCTTCTTATAGCGAAACTCCCACGATTTCTGCCCGTTAGGCTTTACTCTGAAATACAGCCCCGAGCTGTCTAGCTCACGGTAGGCCCCTGCTTCGGGAGCGAGATTGACTAGTGCGGTATCGGAGAGAGGACGGCGTTTAATATCGCTGCGTTTCATCCGTGTATGCCTCCAGTTCAATTTTTATTGAAGCATACATGGAGGCATACAAGATGTGAAGGATGTAGGTGGATCAGCTTGGACGTCCAGATACAAGAAAACCCGCACGAGGCGGGCTTCTTGAGGTGATTCATAGACTGCTGTAGACGCCTATGGATCGGTACTTGGTGGCTACACAGGGACTTGAACCCCGGACCCCAGCATTATGAATGCTATGCTCTAACCAACTGAGCTATGTAGCCAAGTGGCGCGCATTATTCGCGGAGAACGGGAATGCGTCAAGCGCTTTTTTTGAAAATTTATCTACGCTATCAACTGTTTAACGGGAAACACCGGGTTTGGTGACGAGCGGTTGGGGTTTGCGCAGGTCCCAAGGCAGCGAAGATCAAAAGGTGGGAGCGGGCTTGCTCGCGAATGCGGTGTGTCAGTCAGCAGAGGTATTGGCTGGTCCACCGC
>NZ_JBSVWQ010000025.1:0-50610 GCF_054071215.1 Pseudomonas sp. SDO5522_S412
GCGGCGTGTCAGGCAATAAAGGCATCGACTGAACCACCGCTTTCGCGAGCAAGCCCGCTCCCACATTTGGATCTTCGTTGTCAGGTTATTCCGGTGCGTGATCCCGCAGGAACACCAGGTTATCCGGCTTCGACTGCTCCGCATTGAAGCGATAACCCTGCACGTCAAACTCCTTGAGCCTGGCCGGGTCGTTGATGCGTTCTTCAATCACGAAGCGGCTCATCATGCCCCGGGCCTTCTTGGCGTAGAAGCTGATGATCTTGTACTGGCCGTTTTTCAGATCCTTGAACTCGGTGTTGATGATCCGCGCTTTCAATGCCGGGCGTTTGACTGCCGAGAAGTACTCGTTGGACGCGAGGTTGAGCAGCACGTCATCGCCTTGTTCGGCCAGGGCTTCGTTGAGCCACTCGCTGATGCGGGTGCCCCAGAAAGCGTACAGGTCCTTGCCACGGGCGTTGGGCAGTTTGGTGCCCATTTCGAGGCGGTACGGCATCATCAGGTCCAGCGGCCGCAGCAGGCCGTACAGGCCGGAGAGCATGCGCAGGTGGTCCTGGGCGTAGGTGAAGTCGGCGTCCTTGAGGGTTTCGGCGTTGAGGCCGGTGTAGACGTCGCCCTTGAATGCCAGCAGGGCTTGTTTGGCGTTGGCGGGGGTGAAGGCGGGGGTCCAGCTGCCGAAGCGTGCGGCGTTGAGGCCGCCGATTTTGTCGGAGACGTGCATCAGTTCGCTGATTTGCGCCGGGCTGAGTTCGCGCAGTTGTTCGATCAACTCCTGGGAGTGGTCGAGGTATTGCGGCTGGGTGAAGCGCGGGGTGACCGGCTTTGACTCGAAATCGAGGGTTTTGGCGGGGGAAATCACCGTCAGCATGAAGTCGTCTCCTTTAATCGTGGGGGGATTCTAGGGGGTAGGGCGGTTTGACTCCACCTATGATGGTGATAGATAGCTGTGCGGTCGTTGGGGGGGGCATATCCGTTTCTGCGGTTACGGCGGCTTATGGTTTCGCTCTTACAGCGAGTCACTTTGCAAAAGCGTTCAAAAGTGAGCCGCTGTAAGAGCGGAACCAATACAAGCCATCACTCAAATAACGCATATACACACCAACCCAATAGCGCCCCCACACGATCGGCTATAGTGCCCGACGACTCTGGAAAGGGAGACCCTTCGTGCGAATTGCGCTTTTACTGTCAGCCTGGCTCATCTGCCTGGGCGCCCAAGCCGCCCCCGTGGATGTCGCGACCCTGGACCGCGGCACCTGGCCCGAACGCCTCAGCAGCCCCGCCCTGTTCGACGTCGCCTCACGCGCAGAAATCCTGATGTTCGCCCATACCCTGCTGGCCAGCGAAGCCCTCGACGAGCCCGCCCTCAAGCAGCGCCTGGGCCTGAAGATCATCAACCAGGCCTCGATCGACGACCTGCGCCGTCAACTCTGGCAACGGCTACTGGAAAACTACACCTTCGCCCAACAAAGCTGCGAACAGGACGCCTCCTTCTGCTACCTCGTGGAAAACATGGACGACCTGCGCGAACAAGCCGCCAAATTCGAAGTCAGCGACAACTCCTTCTATATAGGCTGGGCCGGCCCCAGCCGCGCATTCCACGAGCGCTACCTGGATGAACAGTTGCGCAAGGCCGCCCTGTTTCCCCAGATCAGCAGCGAAATCGCCCGCTTCGGCGACCACGAGCGCAACGGCGACGAACTCAACGACCGGATGTTCCTGCTGACCTTCGACAGCGGACCGTCCCCGGTCAGCGGCAATACTGACTGGCTCGCCGACTACCTGCGCAAACAGAAAATGCACAGCCTCTTCTTCGTGCTCGGCAACAGCCTGCAAACCCGCGTCGAGAAAAGCTCGGCCACCGATGTGCAGGCGCTGTACCAGGGCCAGTGCGTCGGCATCCAGGGCTGGCAGTACCGCTCCCATAGCCACTGGGTCGACTGGCAGTCGTCCATCACCCGCAGCGCCTCCCTGGCGCAAAACCTGATGCCGGAAAACTACCTGCCGCTGTTCCGCCCGCCGTACGGTCAGCGCCGGTCCGACAGCCAGGGATTTTTCCAGTCACAAGGGCTGCAAGTAGCGTTGTGGGACATCGACTCGGAAGACGAACCCGGCAAGCTCAAGGCTGATGAGTCGGCGAACCGCGTGCTCACACTGATGCTGTTGTGGCGGCGCGGGGTGATCGTCTTCCACGACACCCAGGACAAGGCGCGCATCGCTTTACCCTGGCTTTTACACGCCACGGCAGAAAGTGGACTCGGCTGGCAGGATTGCCGCGAAGCGTTTCGCTGAAAAAGCACGAAAAGCCCGGCCCTGTTGGGGCTGAGGTTTTTCAGGGGGGAATTTGGGAGGTATTTCGATACAGGCGGACTTCCGACTTTAACGGTGCAATGCCGGCGCGCCTAGTGCTATTCGTCATCCTGAAAAATAAACTTCAAAAAAGCGTCAAAGTGCTTTTTCCTGTCATGTGTTTTGCGGTATTACGAAGACAGACAGCCGAAACCTGCAACACAGGTGGCGTCTTCCAAGACACCTCTTGTGTGCACAGCACTTGACGCCCCTCAAGTGCGTTCGACGGTCGAATCGAGGCGCAGCACTGTCGTGGTATTGCGTCGACTGGCTCCCACAAAGGTGACCGAGTATGGATGATCATGGACGTAACCCTTCTTCCGACCAGCCAATCCTTTATGTGCTTGATACCAATGTACTGATTCACGATCCAAACGCACTGCTCAACTTCGAAGAACACCACGTCGCCATCCCGATGATCGTGCTTGAGGAGCTCGACAAACTCAAAAGCGGGCACCACAGCGTTGCCGCCGAATGCCGCCAGGCCATCCGCCTGATCGACAAGACCCTCGGCGAAGCCTCCCCCGACGATGTCGAGGTGGGCGTACCGATCCAGCGTGGCAAAGGCGGGCCCAAGGGCTTGCTGTCGATTCTGATGAACAAGCGCAGCGAGCCCAACAGCCTGCTGCCGGAAAATCTGAACGACAACAAAATCATCAACCAATTGATCGACCTGCACGCACGCGACAAGGATCTGCGCCTGGTGCTGGTGACCAAAGACATCAATATGCGCCTCAAGGCACGAGCGTGTGGGATCGCTGCCGAGGACTACAGTACCGACCAACTGGTTGACGACGTGTCGATGCTGTCTCGTGGTTATCACACCATGACCGGCTCGTTCTGGGATCGCGTCAGCAAGGTCGAAACCCGTCAGGACCATGGCCGCACCTGGCACCAGGTACAGCTGATCGACAACCTGCCGGCTGTGCACATCAACGAATTCATCATCGACGAACAGGGTTTTGTGGGCTGGATCAAAGAGATCCAGGTCGACAAGCTGCTGATCCTCGACCTGCATCAGGAACCCCTGTTGCACCAGGAAGCCTGGGGCCTGAAACCGCGTGATATCTACCAGAGCCTGGCGCTGTATGCCTTGCTTGATCCGGACATCCACCTGGTTAACCTGACCGGCGCCGCAGGTTCGGGGAAAACCATCCTCGCCCTGGCCGCCGCCATCGAACAGACCATGGTTACCAAACGCTATCGCCGCATCATCGCCACCCGCAGCGTGCAGGGCCTGGACCAGGAAATCGGCTTCCTGCCCGGCACCGAAGCGGAAAAAATGGAGCCGTGGCTGGGGGCGATCACCGACAACCTCGAAGCCTTGCACATGGATGACGAAAACACCCATGGCAGCGTCGACTACATCCTCAGCAAAGTGCCGTTGCAGTTCAAATCCCTCAACTACATTCGAGGTCGCAGCTTCCAGCAGAGCCTGATTTTGATCGATGAATGCCAGAACCTCACGCCGCACCAGATGAAAACCATCATCACCCGTGCCGGCGCCGGTTCCAAAGTGGTGTGCCTGGGCAACCTGGCACAGATCGACACCCCTTACCTGTCCGCGACCAGCTCCGGGCTGACTTACCTGACGGAACGCTTCAAGGACTTCCCGAACGGCGTGCACATTGCGCTGCAAGGTGTCCCTCGCTCGATTCTGGCCGAATACGCCGAATCTCACCTGTAACCACGGTCAATGTGGGAGCTGGTTTGCCTGCGATAGCATCACCTCGGTGTAAATGACATACCGAGGTGCCTGCATCGCGGGCAAGCCCGACTCCCACAAAAGCCAGCTCCCACATTTGATCGGCGTTGGGTTTACAATCGGAGCTCCTGATCAGGAGTATCCCTGTGCTGACTCATCTCGATTCCCAAGGTCGCGCCCACATGGTCGACGTCACTGAAAAAGCCGTGACGTTCCGTGAAGCCGTGGCCGAAGCGCGGGTGCGCATGTTGCCCGAGACCCTGAAAATGATTGTCGACGGCGCCCACCCCAAGGGCGACGTGTTTGCCGTGGCCCGTATCGCCGGGATCCAGGCCGCAAAAAAAACCAGTGATCTGATTCCCCTGTGCCACCCGTTGATGCTCACCGGGGTCAAGGTCGAGCTCAGTGCCGATGGCCTGGACGCGGTGCGCATCGTCGCCCGCTGCAAACTCTCCGGGCAGACCGGCGTGGAGATGGAAGCGTTGACCGCGGCCAGTGTTGCCGCCCTGACGATCTACGACATGTGCAAGGCCGTGGACCGTGGCATGACCATCGAAACCATTCGGCTGCTGGAGAAACTCGGCGGCAAGAGCGGGCATTTCAAGGCGGACCAGGCATGAGCATCAACGTACTGTTTTTTGCGCGCTACAGCGAAGCGATTGGCCTGGACTCCCTGGAGATGGAAGGTGACTTCGCGACGGTCGACGCTGTACGCCAGGCATTGGCCGGTGACCCGGAATTCGCAGTGCTCAATGAGGCCAGCCTGATGTGCGCTCGTAACCAGGAACTGTGCGACCTTGAAGAGCCGCTGCAAGCTGGCGACGAAGTGGCATTCTTCCCGCCCGTGACCGGAGGCTGACCATGGCGATTCGGGTGCAGGCCGAGGCGTTTGATCCCGGCGCCGAGGTCAATGCGATGCATGCGGCCAATGTGGGCGTAGGCGCGGTGGTGAGTTTTGTCGGCTATGTGCGCGACTTCAATGATGGCCTGGATGTGGCGGGGATGTTCCTCGAACACTACCCGGGCATGACTGAAAAGGCTCTCGGCAAAATCGTCGTGGAGGCCGAGCAACGCTGGCCGCTGCTCAAGCTGGAAGTGTTGCATCGCATTGGCGCCCTGGAGCCGGGTGAGCCGATCGTGTTTGTTGCGGCGGCCAGCGCCCATCGTCAGGCCGCGTTCGATGCCTGCGCCTTTGTGATGGACTACCTGAAGACGCGCGCTCCGTTCTGGAAGAAGGAAAACACCAGCGAAGGGCCACGCTGGGTGGAAGGGCGCGACAGCGATCACGCAGCCGCTGACCGCTGGAAATAACGTGTGGCGAGGGAGCTTGCTGTGGGAGGGAGCTCCCTCGCCACAGCAAGCTCCCCCGCCACACAGGTCAGGTCGAGGCTTGCAGCCGGTGGGGCGACAGCATCGCTTCGGTCAACCCGAACGCCGCCAATGCATCCGGCAACGGCTTCCCGCGCACCAGCGCCGCACTGGCCTGGCCCATCGCTGGTGAGGTCTGAATCCCATAGCCGCCCTGAGCCGCAATCCAGAATAATCCCTCCACCTGTGGATCGAACCCGCAGACCAGATCACCATCGCTGACGAAACTGCGCAGCCCGGCCCAGGTCCGCGCAGGTCGGCGGATACTCAGGGTGGTGGCTTCTTCGATGTGATAGATCCCCGTGGCGATGTCCAGCTCTTCCGGTTGCACATCGTGGGGCTCCACCGGGTCGGCATTGGCCGGTGAGCCGAGGAACATGCCGGCGTCGGGTTTCATATAGAACGAACCGTCGAGGGCCGCCAGCTCCGGCCATGCGTGGATGTTCAGCTCGGCGGGTGGAGAGAAGACGAACGCGCTGCGACGTTTGGGTTGCAGGCCGATTTTCTGTGCACCGGCCAACTCGCCGATATGGTCGGCCCAGGCGCCGGCGGCGTTGATGATCACCGGGGCGCTGAAGTGTTGTTGGGCCGTGCGCACTTGCCACAGTCCCTGACCGTCACGGGTCAGTTTCTGCACCTCACTGTCGGTGTGGATTTCTCCGCCATTGCGCCGAATGCCGCGCAGGTAACCTTGATAGAGCGCATCGGTATCGATGTCACACACGGTCGGGTCGTAGATCCCGCCATGGACTTTTTCCCGGCGCAGGATCGGCATCATGGACATCGACTCCTCGACGTCGAGCAGTCGCGTTTCTGGCACAAGGGCTTTGGCACTCAGGTACTGGCGCTGCAACTCACCGGGGTCGCCAATCAAGTCCACCAGCAATTCGCCCCGTGGGGTGAGCAAGGGGTGTTCGGCAAAGCCTGCGGGCGGCTGATCGAAGAAGGCGCGGCTGCCCAGCGTCAGCGCGCGGACCTGGGGCGTACCATAGGCGGCGATGTACAGGGCGGCGGAACGGCCGGTGGAGTGGTAACCCGGCATCGACTCGCGTTCCAGCACGATGACGCGGGCATGGTGTGACAGCCAGTAGCCGGCGGATGCGCCGGCGATGCCACCGCCGATGATGAGGTAGTCGGCCTGGTTCATGTGTTCCTCCTGGATTTGAAAATGCTGAAACCAAATGTGCAGGCTTGCTTGCTCCTCCACAAGCCCGCTTTCACATTTATATTCAGCCTGGCGATAAAGCAGGAAATCGCTATTTCCTTTTGACCTGAAAATTCCGGAAAAACTGTTATTTCTAACAGTAGGCGGTCCCTTCTATAAAGCGCTTACTTGCATCAGGCCGGTACAAGATGTGGCGTTGATGATAACTGTTCTCTATGTTGGATAAGGAGAAGGAAATGAAAGCGGAAGATCCCAATGTTCGTTTAAAAACGTTTGATATTGAATTTCCTCGCGATGGTGGCAATGTAGTTAATAATGAGGTGTATCTGGGTGGCAAACAGCAATGTCAAGTCAATATAATTGTCCAAAAGGAGAGGAGAAACGCTGAAGGTATATGGGAGCTGGCAGCCTTTGAGGCGACGGAGCTTGAAAGTGCCACGGTGGTTGAGTATTCCACAAACCCAGAAGCGACAATTCCGGCCGGATGGTATTGTGATACAAAAAGGAACGAATTTAACATGGGTCGGTGGTCGGGGGTGCTTGAGGAACCCAGCATGGCTACAGCCCCTTCTAACCCTATTATTCAGCCGATGCCCGGTATTGGTCCGCTCGAAAATGAGAAGCGATACCTGAGGTGTGATCTGAGATCAAGTGGTAATCAGCAGTTTATGGCAAAAATTACGGTGGGACGTAAAACATATACAACTAATATGGAGAGAGATAATGTTAATTATCAATCATCTGTCACTGTTAAGTGTCAAGAGCCCTATACATTGTCTGCTGAGCGGCTCGATCATTGGGCTGATACCGACGCCTTTTCAGTGCAGGGTGTGGATGTGGATATTTATTATTGGACGCCCCCCCTTGGGTTGAGATTTGTCGAGAATATACCTCCGACTGATCCCGTAAAATTAAAAGATTCATCTGTTCAGGGGGATCACTTTGATATTTACTACACTCGGGACATTGGGCACGGTATTAGACAGATCGGCGGTGTCATACGGGGTAATACTGTTGGAAACATCACAATGAATAGCCTGCTGAAAAAATCTTCAGGGGGAAATGACCCAATTCCTGCGAACAAGCGCAATACCATCATGCGTGCTGCGCGAGTCAAGGCCTGGTTGGATAACCCCAACACCGATCAACAAGGGGCCAGTATTTGGACAATGGTCGATAGTTATGGCTGCTCGCATCACTATTACCTGACCGAGACCGACAATTACAATGTGATGGTGCTGCGCGCCACTTCAAAACCCTGACGTTCCAGGCATTTCATCCCCTCTCCAAGTGCGAAGCGGTGGACCTATGGACATCTATTCGAACGCGTTTAATTTCAGTGCCCACCTCGGCGGTTCGGTTGACCTGCGTACCGGGCAGTATGGGTGTCTGGTTCGTTTGGCAGTCTTGAGCCCAAAAGGGCCGTTAGAGATCAGCCGAGAGATTGCCTTGGCGTTCTCGATGATGGATACCCGCAACAGTGGCTACGGTAAAGGCTGGAGCTTGTCGAATACCGAATTTGACCCGAACAGCTTCAAGCTTACGCTACTCAACGGTGAACAATATCTAACCCAAGGGCTGCCCTCCGTAGGGGACAATGCTGTTATTACCGACCATAAGTTGAAGGACCTCACCATAAAACGGGTTGCGCAAAATACGCTGCACGTAATTTACAAGGATGGCACTGTCGAAATCCTGCGTCCCCTCAGCATTCCCGGTCCCTATAAGATCAGTGCCATCCAGTTCGAAAATGGCGAGCGGCTGACCTTCCGGTATGGCGGTAATAACTTATTGCAGAGCATTGTTGACGATAAAGAAACCGACCTGTTGATGTTAAAGTATTCCGCCGGATCGCTGGTAACCGCCGATACACTAATTGATGGTAATCGTTATGCCCGTACGCGATTTGAATATACTCATATCGACAATCAACTGACCAAGGTCACGGTTCCTTATGACTTGGCCGGGCCAGTCGCAAGTGAGGCCTATTCGTTTCAGTACCTCAGGTTGCCTGATGCAATGGTAGCTATTTCGCAGGTTATGACACCCATGGGGGGGCAGGAGATAATTCGGTATAACCCCAATGGGCATCAATACGATGCCCGTTTGTATATTCCGGTCGTCACCTACTGGGAGCAAAACCCCGGACGCGGGCAGCCCTCTGTCGTCCGCTCTTATAACTACAGTCCCAACCGTAACTTCACGGGATATCCTCTTAATGGCGGATTTCGCCAGGGCCAGGATAATTTGTATCGGGTGGATAGCGAGTACGCTTATTGGGCGGAAGAAACTTACGTTGATAATAATGGCAAGCCCCTGCGGTCTACCCGCGCCACTTATAATCGTTTTCACCTGTTGACTGAGGAATTAATGCTAGCCAATGGCAGCCAGGTCAAAACCGAGACTGTCTACAATGAAGTTCGGGGCGTCCAGTTTCCAAATCAGCCCGCCAATCTCCAACTTCCGAGCCGCATCACCAAGACCTTTGAGCTGTATCCTCAGGGTGGCAAACCCCCAAGGGCGGAAGTGGTCAGTATCACCACCGATGACTTCGGCAACGAACTAAGCCGCACCGAGGCCTCCGGCGTACGCACCGAATACACTTATTACCCGGTGACCGGCGAGCCCCGAAGATGCCCTGCCGACCCCCATGGACTCTTTCAACGTTACCTGAAGCTGGAAAAGCTTTTCCCGGCCAGATCGACCACTGCGGCTCGGACCACTGAACATTCCCACACCGACGTCTCGATAACGGGGGGCGGCTACTTCGTCATGCCGCTTGCCATCAACCTTGAAGGGGGCACCCATACGTCTTATACCTATCATTCTGTGGCCGCCAACCCCGCCCTGCATGGTCGCTTGAAAAGCTCCACGACGACGATCGACAAACTCTCTCTGGTCTCCGATTTCACCTGCACCTTCAATGGCGACTCGATCACCGAAGTCCGGAGCTTGAAGGGGCGTGAGCCTGGTCAATGGCTCGAGTCCGCGCGCGCGTGGTCGCTGACCAATCAGCGTCTGCTCGACATGACACGTGATGCCGTCGGCAGCCTGGCGATGACGTACGATGTCAGTGGGCGGCTGACATCGGAAACCGCCGCGCCAGGCAAGCCCCAGATGGCCCGACGTCGTTATGCCTATCACTTTTCGGCCGGGGCCAAGATGGCCCATTTGGTCACCACGGACGCACAAGGCACCGTGCTCTTCACGTATTTCGATGGCATGGGACGCCAGCTCTCTGCTGCGCAATCGCTTGATGGCATCGCGGACAATGACAGGCTTCTGGGTTCCTGGGCGTACGACGCACTCGGGCGGCTCGTGAAGCAAACCCGTCTGGATTATCTGGGTGATGGGCCACGTACATTGAAAACCAGCCACGCCTATAACATCTGGGGCAACCCGTGGACGGTAACTCAACCCGATGGTCGGGTATTGATCGATGAATATGACCCGCTCCTCAACCGCCGGGTGACGGGAGTGCAAGGTGACGCGCAACTGGAAACCTGGTTCAACGAACACAATCAACCTGCACGGGTTGAGCGCGTGAGCGTTGGCGGTGCGCGCATTGTGGTGGAAACCCGTACTTATGACGGGCTGGGCCGCTGCACGGAGCGCATCGATGCCAGGAAGACCAAGACTGAATACGCCTATGACATTTTTGATCGTGTGGTGCGCAGCCTGGAAACCCCATCCGACGGAACGCCGCCCCGTGAGCGGTTGACGACGTATGCGCTTGGCACCAGTGAGCCAATGGTGCGCACCCTCACCGTAGACAGCAAGCTGCTTGGCACGCGTGAATACGACAGCCTGGGCCGCGTCATTTCCCAAGCGCGTGGCAACGCAACAGCCACGACCTGGGAGTACAAGCCCAACCAGGTTGCGCCAGTGGCGGTGACTTCGCCGCGCGGTGACCGCCAGGAGTACCGGTATGACCTCGAGCTGGAAACATTGACGGGCGTCCAGATGGCAGGGCATGCGCCGATAGACCTTGAGTACGACCCCATCAGTGGCGCGATGCGACAATCCCTTACAGCCGGGCTCAAGCATGAGATGAGTTACGACGAGAACGGCTATCTCGCCAAGGAAGTTCAGACGCTGGGCAATCAGGCATTGACTAGCCTGACCAGCTACTCACCGGGTGGGCGGCTGTTGCGGCATACCTCGGCGGATGGGCAGCGCAGTGACCTGAAATATGACCTGTTCGGACGCCTCCAACAGACAACCACCGGTTTTATCGGCACGATCCAGGCTTACGACAGCCTGGGGCGCCCATCGGCGCGAACCCTCAGTTACCAATTCATGCGTCTTACCGACTCGGTGGTCTATGACGCATGGGGGCGTGAGTCAGAACGTAAGCTGGATCAGTTCGGTGCGCTACTGCAGAACATCGTCAGCACCTATTACGACGATGGCCTGCTGGCCACTCGCACGTTGAAAGATGCGAATGACGCCGTGGTCACGGGCGAGACGTTCACTTACGATGGTTATTCGCGGCTCAAATCCTATGTGTGCGACGGCACGCAATTCCCCATGGATCGATTGGGTCGGGCGATCAAGCAGCAGCATTTCAGTTACGACGGTCTCGATAATATGACCGAAGTGCAGACGACATTTACCGATGGCGGTAGCGACCGTAGCGAGCGTTTTTTCCAGGGTCAAGATCCTGCTTGCCTGACGCGCGTAACCCACACTAACCCGGTGCAAAACCAGACCCTGAGCTATGACGCCTCCGGTAATTTGCAGCAGGGCACCTCCAGCCGCAGCTTTGCGTACAACGGTTTTGACCAGCTCACTGGTGTGCAGGTCGACGCCCTCAGGTACAGCTATCAATACGACGGCGAAGCACGCCAGGTGCTTGCTGCGCGAGGCAACGAAGCCCCCGTGATGCTGGCCTATGCCGGGGATCGGCTCGACACGCTGGTGGAGGGCAGTAAACGGGTGCATTACGTGCGCGACGGCGACCAGGTGCTGGCCTACCGTGATCACGGTAATCGCGAGCAACTACTGGTCAATGACGGCGCTGGCAGTGTCCGCGGTGTGGTGGCGCCGGGCATGGAGCAGGTGCGCCGGCAGTACGCGCCCTACGGTGACGCCAGGATCGCCTTGGCAGATGGCACGCCTCCTTCGATGGTCCATCTGCAACTGCCCGCATACAACGGCGAACGGCTGGACGTACCGGTCAACCTCTATCACCTGGGTAATGGGCGCCGTGCCTATGATCCCGAACTCATGGTGTTTCTCTCTCCTGATCCCCTCAGTCCTTTTGACGAGGGCGGGATCAACAGCTACGCCTATTGTGGCGGTGACCCGGTGAATTGGTCGGACCCCAGCGGCCTCTTCAGTTTTCCAACATGGGCCCGGTGGGCACTGACCGGTGTTGCACTGGGCATGTCGGTGGTCACCGCTGGGCTTGCAACTGCGGGCTTGCTCGCTGCCATCAGCGCTCAAGCCGCTGTACTGACCATTGCCGGCAAGAGTGCGCTGTTGGCGGCCTCAGGCGCGGCCTCGGTAGGTGGGACGTTGGGGATTGCCGCACTGAGCGTTGAGGCGGTCGACAATCAGATGGGCTGGGATCGCTCCAGTCAAATCAACGTCCTGAACTGGGCATCGCTGACCTTTGCAGCGGTGGGTGTCGCGGCCAGTTTAGGGGGCGCAGGCATAGCGGCGACGGGCGCTTCCCGGGCGGTTGAAGTCGCCGCAAGCCCGGCGGTCCGAAGCTTCAGTCTATTGAGTTCCCAAGCAAGGGCCGGATTGCAGGCCGCTGGCAAGTTGCTGACCGGTGCTTCTTACAAGTTCTTCAATGACATTACGCTGCCAAGCCAAGCCTGGGGGGTGACGCGTTTTGGCTTGCGCGTGGTCAATCTGTACCGCTCGGTCGACGGTCGGATCAGAAAGCGCCAGCCGGCAGCGCCTATCGGGGGCGATGCCGAGAACTTGCAGCAGCCACTGGGGCAGCCGCAACCCCAGCCTCAGGCCCATCGCCTTGTCGATATGTCGGGCAGCAGCTTCACTTTCCATGAGACCTTTTCGCAGGAGGCCTCGCGTGTTCGCCAACCCATCCTGGCCGAATGGAATTCGGCCTGAGGCTTTCCAGCTTAAGGGCGCTTGCGCTCCACCGGACGCAACAGATGCGTCGGCGGCGTTTCGCAACTGATCTTGCGGCCCAGCAAGGTTTCGATCGACGGCAACTGGTACGAGTCGTCTTCACCGGCAAAGCTGATGGACACGCCCGCAGCACCGGCACGGCCGGTACGGCCAATCCGGTGCACGTAGTCGTCCGGCACTTCCGGCAGGGTGAAGTTGATCACGTGGCTGATGCCATCGATATGAATCCCGCGCCCGGCCACGTCGGTGGCCACCAGCACGCGAATCTTGCCTTCGCGGAAACCTTCCAGGGTCTTGATGCGCTTGTGCTGCGGCACGTCGCCGGACAGTTGCGCGGCATTCACGCCATCACGCACCAGGCGTTCTTCGATGCGGCGCACTTCGTCCTTGCGGTTGGCAAACACCATGACCCGCTCCCAACCGTTGTCGTTGACCAGGTTGTAGAGCAGCTTGTATTTGTCGGCACCGGCCACGGCATAGATATGCTGTTCGACGTTCTCGCTGGCGACGTTGAGTGCCTCGATCTCGACGATGGACGGGTCGGTGGTCCACTGCTTGGCGAGGTTCATCACGTCTTCGGTGAAGGTCGCGGAGAACAGCAGGGTCTGGCGCTCGTTTTTCGGCGGGGTCTGGCGAATGATCTGACGCACTTGCGGGATGAAGCCCATGTCGAGCATGCGGTCGGCTTCGTCCAGCACCATCACTTCGACCATGTCCAGGTGCACGTCGCCGCGCTGGTTGAAGTCCAGCAAGCGCCCCGGGGTGGCCACCAGGATGTCGCAGTGGCGCGCTTCCAGATGCTTGAGCTGCTTGTCGAAGTCCATCCCGCCAACAAACGTCATCACGTTGAGGCCGGTGTACTTGGTCAGGTCGGCGGCGTCCTTGGCGATCTGTACCACCAGCTCCCGGGTCGGGGCGATGATCAGTGCGCGGGGTTCACCCATGTAGCGCTCTTTTGGCGGTGGGGTCTGCAACAACTGCGTAATGATCGAGATCAGGAACGCAGCGGTCTTGCCGGTACCGGTCTGGGCGCGACCGATGGCGTCTTTGCCGGCGAGGGTGAAGCCCAGCACTTGCGCCTGGATCGGCGTGCAGTACGGGAAACCCAGGTCCTGGATGGCGTGCATCAGTTCCGGGGCGAGCTTGAAATCATGAAAGCGGGTTTTGCCTTCCTGGGGTTCGACGGCGAAGTCTTCCAGTTTCCAGGGAATAACCACAGGTTTGGGCGCGCGTTCACGGCGCGGCTTTTCCTGGCGTGGCTCCTGGCGTGGTTGGTCGGCGGCTGGCTCTTCAGCGACGTTAACCGTGGCGGGTGTGGTCACCGGCTCTTTTTTTGGCGAGGCTACAGGTGCGGTCCGGCCAGGCTGCTGGCCGTCATTGCGGCTGCCTTGAACGTGGGCGGGGGCACTGGAACCTGGCGCGAGCTGCTCAGCCTCGCTTTTACCGAACATCTTCTTGAGTGCTTTGAGCACGGTCATCTCATCAATTGGTTAAGGAATGTACGCCGGCCAGTGTAATGCAAGAATCGGGCGCGGCGTAGTGCGTTGGTCATGCGGCTACACAATGGGTGGTTTTCAGCCCAGGCGGGCGGCCAACCAGTCACCGATATCGTGTATCTCCTGGGGTAACACTTCGTGGCCCATTGGGTATTCCTGCCATGCAACGGTGACACCGCGCGACTTCAAATGCTCATAGGCGCTGCGACCCATGGCGTTCTGCACCACGTCGTCGTATTGGCCGTGCAGGCACAGCGCCGGAATCCGTTGCTGGCTCGCCGACAATTCGAGTTCGTCACCGAAAGTGGGCGCGTAGGTGGAAAGGGCGATCACGCCACCCAAGGCGCCCTGCCATTTCAGGAACGCGGTGTGGAACACCACGGCGCCACCCTGGGAAAAACCGGCGAGGAAAATCCGCGAGGCGTCTATCCCGCTGCTTTTTTGTTCCTTGATCAGGTCGGTAACCATTTTTGCCGAGGCTTCCAGCTCTTCAACACTGATGGAACGCGCCGGGCTCATGGCCTTGATGTCGTACCAGCTCGGCATCTCGTAGCCGCCATTGATGGTCACCGGGCGTGTCGGCGCCTGGGGCAGGACAAAGCGCGTCGACAGGAGTTTTTCCTGCAGGGCTTCGGCCACGGGCAGGAAGTCGTAGCGATCGGCACCCAGGCCATGCAACCAGATTACGCAGGCGTCTGCGGGCTTGGCGGGCTGAAGAATCAAGGGTTCGGTCATGTCTGCTCCATATATGTGCGTGCGCTCCGATTGAGTGCGTCGGAACGGTGCGCGACGGGTTGATCTGTTAAGAGAATGTCGCAAGGTTGAATCTTTTGCTCTTGACCATGGGCTGAAACGACTCAGCCATCAGTCTGGTACGGGGCTTGCTATGTGAAACCCGATGTCAAGGCTCACCCCAGGCGGTAACACTATCAGTGACTGGCGCCTGTGGGATAGCAACTGGACTTAAAGCAAAAACCTCATGCTGTTTGACCCCAAAAAAAGCCAACACGGGTCGATGTCGCCTCATAAGGGTGCGGTGGGGTTCGAGCTCCGACACAACAAGAGCAAAACTGGAGGTTTGAATGAAGGTATTGAAATCCACCCTGGCCATCGTGACCGCGGCTACCGTACTGGGTGTCAGTGGTTTCGCCCAGGCTGGCGCCACTCTGGATGCCGTGCAGAAGAAAGGCTTCGTGCAGTGTGGCGTGAGCGACGGTCTGCCGGGCTTCTCGGTGCCGGACGCCAGCGGCAAGATCCTCGGGATCGACGCTGACGTGTGCCGTGCTGTTGCCGCTGCCGTATTCGGCGACGCAACCAAGGTCAAATTCAGCCAGTTGAATGCCAAGGAGCGTTTCACCGCGCTTCAGTCTGGCGAAGTCGACATCCTGTCGCGCAACACCACCATGACCAGCTCCCGCGATGCCGGCATGGGCCTGAAATTCCCGGGCTTCATCACCTACTACGACGGTGTTGGTTTCCTGGTGAACAACAAGCTGGGCGTGAAAAGTGCCAAGGAACTGGACGGTGCAACCATCTGCATCCAGGCCGGTACCACCACTGAGCTGAACGTTTCCGACTACTTCCGCGCCAACAACCTGAAGTACACCCCGATCACGTTCGACACCTCCGATGAAAGCGCCAAGTCGCTGGAATCCGGTCGTTGCGACGTACTGACCTCCGACAAGTCCCAGCTCTACGCACAGCGCAGCAAGCTGGCTTCGCCGAAAGACTACGTGGTACTGCCGGAAACCATTTCCAAAGAACCACTGGGCCCTGTCGTGCGTAACGGCGACGACGAGTGGCTGGCCATCGTGCGCTGGGTTGGCTACGCCATGCTCAACGCTGAAGAAGCCGGTATCACCTCCAAAAACGTCGAAGCTGAAGCCAAGTCCACCAAGAACCCGGACGTTGCCCGTCTGCTGGGTGCTGACGGCGAATACGGCAAAGACCTGAAAGTGAAGAAGGACTGGGTCGTACAGATCGTCAAGCAGGTCGGTAACTACGGCGAAGTGTTCGAGAAAAACCTCGGCAAGAGCACGCCTCTGGAAATCGATCGTGGCCTGAACGCTCTGTGGACCAACGGTGGCATTCAATACGCACCACCTGTGCGCTGATCGCTGATGGTTCTATCACCCGGTGGGCCAACCGCCGGGTGATGTTCTGTTCCATTATTTCTGGGGCACTTAATGCAAAATCAAATCGGCGCACCAAAACAGAAGCTCAGCTTCAGTGATCCAAAAGTGCGTGCGTGGCTATTCCAGATCATCACGATTGTGGCGGTGGTCTCGTTGGGCTGGTACCTGTTCAACAACACGCAAACCAACCTTCAACACCGGGGCATTACCTCGGGTTTCGACTTTCTTGAGCGCAGTGCCGGCTTCGGCATCGCTCAGCACCTGATCGACTACACCGAATCGGACAGCTATGCCCGGGTCTTTGTGATCGGTCTGCTCAACACCCTGCTGGTGACGGTGATCGGTGTGGTCCTGGCGACCATCCTCGGGTTCATCATCGGTGTGGCGCGCTTGTCGCCCAACTGGATGATCAACAAGCTGGCCACGGTGTATGTGGAAGTGTTCCGCAACATTCCGCCGCTGCTGCAAATCCTGTTCTGGTACTTCGCGGTATTCCTGACGATGCCGGGGCCGCGCAACAGCCACAACTTCGGCGACACGTTCTTTGTCAGCAGCCGTGGCCTGAACATGCCCGCCGCGTTGATGGCGGAGGGTTTCTGGCCGTTTGTGATCAGCGTCGTGGTGGCAATCATCGCCATTGTGCTGATGGCCCGTTGGGCAAATAAACGCTTTGAAGCCACCGGTGTTCCGTTCCACAAGTTCTGGGCCGGCCTGGCGCTGTTGGTGGTGATCCCTGCGCTGTGCGCTTTGGTGTTCGGCGCGCCGCTGCACTGGGAAATGCCCAAGCTGCAAGGCTTCAACTTCGTCGGCGGCTGGGTACTGATTCCCGAGTTGCTGGCGCTGACCCTGGCCCTGACCGTGTATACCGCGGCGTTTATCGCCGAGATCGTGCGTTCAGGCATCAAGTCCGTCAGCCACGGCCAGACCGAAGCGGCGCGTTCCCTCGGGCTGCGCAACGGTCCGACCCTGCGCAAGGTGATCATCCCGCAAGCCCTGCGCGTGATCATTCCGCCGCTGACCAGCCAATACCTGAACCTGGCGAAAAACTCGTCACTGGCGGCCGGTATCGGTTACCCGGAAATGGTTTCGCTGTTTGCCGGCACGGTGCTCAACCAGACCGGCCAGGCCATCGAGGTTATTGCCATCACCATGAGCGTGTACCTGGCGATCAGCATCAGCATTTCCCTGCTGATGAACTGGTACAACAAGCGCATTGCGCTGATCGAGCGGTGAGGAAACCTGCATGAGTACGCATACTTTCAAACCTGATATGCCGCCACCGAACAAAGTGTTCGGGCCGATGGCATGGATGCGCGCCAACCTGTTTTCCAGCTGGCTCAACACCCTGCTGACATTGCTGGCGTTCTACCTGATCTACCTGGTCGTGCCGCCGATCCTGCACTGGGCGATCCTCGATGCAAACTGGGTCGGTACCACCCGCGCCGACTGCACCAAGGAGGGCGCCTGCTGGGTGTTTATCCAACAGCGCTTCGGGCAGTTCATGTACGGCTACTACCCCGGCGACCTGCGCTGGCGTGTCGACCTGACCGTGTGGCTGGCCATCGTGGGTGTGGCGCCGTTGTTCATCTCGCGCTTCACGCGCAAGGCGGTCTACGGCCTGAGCTTTTTGGTGGTGTACCCGATCGTTGCCTACTTCCTGCTGCACGGCGGGATCTTCGGCATGACCAACGTGGCCACCAGCCAGTGGGGCGGCTTGATGCTGACCCTGGTGATCGCCACCGTCGGCATTGCCGGGGCCTTGCCGCTGGGCATCGTGCTGGCGTTGGGTCGGCGTTCGAACATGCCGGCGATTCGTGTGGTCTGCGTGACCTTCATCGAGTTCTGGCGCGGCGTGCCGTTGATCACGGTGCTGTTCATGTCGTCGGTAATGTTGCCGCTGTTCCTGCCAGAAGGCATGGGCATCGACAAATTGCTGCGGGCCTTGATCGGCGTGATCCTGTTCCAGTCGGCCTATGTGGCCGAAGTGGTACGCGGTGGCTTGCAGGCGATTCCCAAGGGCCAATACGAGGCTGCGGCCGCGATGGGCCTGGGTTACTGGCGCAGCATGGGCCTGGTGATTTTGCCCCAGGCACTGAAGATGGTGATCCCGGGCATCGTCAACACGTTTATCGCGTTGTTCAAGGACACTAGCCTGGTGATCATTATCGGCCTGTTCGACCTGCTCAACAGCGTCAAGCAAGCCGCCGCCGACCCGAAATGGTTGGGCATGGCCACTGAAGGCTACGTGTTCGCCGCCCTGGTGTTCTGGATTTTCTGTTTTGGTATGTCCCGCTATTCCATTCATTTGGAACACAAGCTGGACACAGGCCACAAGCGTTAGGAGTTTTGTGATGAGTGAAGCGATCAAACAGCCTGTGAGCCCTGAAGGCATTATTCAGATGCAGGGCGTCAACAAGTGGTACGGCCAGTTCCACGTGTTGAAAGACATCAACCTGAACGTCAAGCAGGGCGAACGTATCGTGCTGTGCGGCCCGTCGGGTTCCGGCAAGTCCACCACCATCCGCTGCCTCAACCGCCTGGAAGAGCACCAGCAGGGCCGCATCGTGGTCGATGGCGTGGAACTGACCAACGACCTCAAGCAGATCGAAGCGATCCGCCGCGAAGTCGGCATGGTGTTCCAGCACTTCAACCTGTTCCCGCACCTGACCATCCTGCAGAACTGCACGCTGGCCCCGATGTGGGTACGCAAGATGCCCAAGCGCAAGGCTGAAGAAATTGCCATGCACTACCTTGAGCGCGTGCGTATTCCGGAGCAGGCCCACAAGTTTCCGGGGCAGTTGTCCGGCGGCCAGCAACAGCGCGTGGCGATTGCCCGTGCGCTGTGCATGAAGCCGAAAATCATGCTGTTCGATGAGCCGACCTCGGCGCTCGATCCGGAAATGGTGAAAGAGGTACTGGACACCATGATCGGCCTGGCGGAAGACGGCATGACCATGCTCTGCGTGACCCACGAAATGGGCTTTGCGCGCACCGTGGCCAACCGCGTGATCTTCATGGACAAGGGCGAGATCGTTGAGCAGGCGGCGCCGAATGACTTCTTCGACAACCCGCAGAATGATCGGACCAAGTTGTTCTTGAGCCAGATTTTGCATTGATCGATGAGTGATGCTTGAAACAATAAACCCGGCCTGGTGCCGGGTTTATTTTTGCCTGTCTAGGAGGCGTTTAGGGCTTCTTGCGTCTTGTCGTTGATGGTGTAGGTGAAGGCGTTGCGCAGGTCTGCGCCTTCGGCCAGTTCTTTGGCATCGATGAGCAAGTGGGGGTAACGATCCAGCAGTCGCATCAGTACCATCAATGGTTTGGGTGGCGTTATTTCACCGCGTTCGTAACGTGAGAATGCGTTGTGGCCGCCACCGGAGAGCAAGCCCACGGTTTCTTTTTGCGTGAGGTGCAGCTTGCGACGGATTCGCTTCAGTTCGGCGCCCATTATCCCTCGGGCGGCGTGGAGCAGATCATCACCGGCATTGGCATGACGCTCGCAGCTATCGGGGTCATACATGCCGTCCTCGCACACCTGACATTCCCAGCCCGAAAGATCATCAATGCGCCGCTCCATGCCTTTTATACGCATGGTTTCGCTGCGGCCTTCAAAACGCGTCATGGCGTCGGGGGCTCCGCAGATGAAGCAATGTTGGGTGTTCATAGGTTCATCCCTTTGAAGGAGATCACCGGAGGGTTGCTGCCGGAGCAGTAAGTCACCTTGATGTAAATCTCCAGACCGTGTGAATGGATGTGATAGACGTCATGCCAGATCCGATGATCCACATAGGTGGTCATCGACTTGTACAACATCCTGTTTTGCAGTTCGAAAATAACGGCCTGCATTTCCGAGAGATCAAGGTCGAGCGCCTCTGCGGTTTTCTTTGCCGCACGTGTGAAAGCCTTGGCGCCAAGCCGCCTGACATCCGCCTTTATCACCGCCAGATCGTAATGAGGTGTGTACTTTTCCATAAGACACCTGAGTCCAATAATTACCCTCTGAGGGTAATTTTACCAATCGAAAATACTGCTCCTTTGCCTGCCCAAGAACCCTAGTGCGTTGCCTTTGTAGGCAACTCCGAATAGGCTGTGGGAAAATTCATCCTATGATTGGATGAAAGGACGAAACCCATGACAGACATCGCCCCCCTGATCAAACGCTCCCTCGTCGATCAAGCCCTCGAACAGTTGCGCCAGCGCATCACCCAAGGCGTATGGGCCATCGGCGAACGCCTGCCCACCGAGCCCGAGTTGTCTGCCGAGTTGGGGATCAGCCGCAACACCGTGCGTGAAGCCATGCGCGTATTGGCATTCTCCGGGTTGATCGAGATCCGCCAGGGCGACGGCAGCTATTTGCGCTCCATGACCGACCCGCTGGGCGCGATGAAAGCCTTGTCCCACTGCACCCTGGCTCAGGCGCAGGAGACGCGGCAGATTCTTGAAGTCGAGGCAGTCGGCTTGGCCGCGTTGCGCCGCACCGATGAAGACCTGGTCGCTTTGCGCGCGGCCCTCAACGCCAGCGGCGACCATTACCACGGTGATCTTGAGCACTACATCAGCTGCGACCTGGTGTTCCACAAACGCCTGGTGGACGCGGCCCACAACCCGGCCTTGAGCGAGCTGTATCAGTACTTCTCGAGCATCGTCGGCGCGCAACTGCGCCAGACCCTGAACATCCAGCCGCGTCGGCAAGCGGTATTCGACCTGCACGGCGCCTTGCTCGATGCCGTGGAGCAACAGGACCCGGAACGCGCCAAGGCCCTGTCCCGGCAGTTGATCAATGAACCTTGAACCCGAGACCACTATGCCCCGTTCAGAAAGTGCCCTTGATGAACTGCTGATCGACGCCGAAGCCGATGACGATGAGGTCCAGCACAGCCCGCCGGTGGTAAGCCGTCCGTGGTTGTTGCTGTTGGGCCTGATCCTGGTGGCGCTGAACCTGCGCCCGGCGTTGTCGAGCATGGCGCCGCTGCTCGCTGAGGTCTCCCACAGCCTGGGTCTCTCGGCGGCCAAGGCCGGGTTGCTGACGACGCTGCCCGTCTTGTGCCTGGGCCTGTTCGCGCCACTGGCTCCGATCCTGGCCCGACGTTTTGGCGCCGAGCGGGTGGTGCTGGGCATTCTGCTGACCCTGGCCGGCGGCATCATCCTGCGCAGTTCATTCGGTGAGGCCGGGCTGTTCGCCGGCAGCCTGCTGGCGGGTGCGAGTATCGGCATCATCGGGGTGCTGTTGCCCGGTATCGTCAAGCGCGATTTCGCCAAACAGGCCGGCACCATGACCGGCGTGTACACCATGGCCCTGTGCCTGGGTGCAGCGCTGGCGGCGGGATCCACGGTGCCGCTGAGTCATTACTTCGGCGACAGCTGGAACATCGGCCTGGGGTTCTGGATTCTCCCGGCGTTGGTCGCGGCGTTGTTCTGGTTGCCGCAAGTTGGCCAGAAACACGGCGCGCACCAGGTGGCCTATCGCGTGAAGGGCTTGTTGCGTGATCCGCTGGCCTGGCAGGTGACCCTGTACATGGGCCTGCAATCCTCCCTGGCGTACATTGTGTTTGGCTGGCTGCCGTCGATCCTGATCGGCCGTGGCCTGAGCGCCACCCAGGCGGGCCTGGTGCTTTCCGGTTCGGTGATTGTGCAACTGGCCAGTTCCCTGGCTGCGCCCTGGCTGGCCACCCGCGGCAAGGACCAGCGCCTGGCCATCGTGGTGGTGATGGTGCTGACCCTGGGCGGCCTGTTCGGTTGCCTGTATGCACCGTTGGACGGCTTGTGGGGCTGGGCGATTCTGCTGGGCCTGGGCCAGGGTGGCACTTTCAGCCTGGCGCTGACCTTGATCGTGCTGCGTTCACGGGACTCCCATGTAGCCGCCAACCTGTCGAGCATGGCCCAGGGCATCGGCTACACCCTGGCGTCCATGGGGCCGTTCGCGGTCGGGCTGGTGCATGACTGGACCGGTGGCTGGAACGCCACCGGCTGGATTTTCGCGGTGATCGGCCTGGGCGCGATCATCGCGGGGTTGGGCGCCGGGCGTGCGCGGTATGTCGCTGTGACCAGCGAAAAGGTCTAGAGGTACAGCACTTCCATGGTGCTGGAACCATCAATATGCACGTCGCTGCTGAGGTCGAGATTGTTCTTGGCAGCGATCACCGTATCGACCCTGACCAGGCTGCTCAGCGTCTGGAAGGCCGTCGGCCCGCTGGTGCTGCCGACGGTGTCGGTAAAGCCGAGAAAGCTGCGCGAACCGATGTCGATCGGGTTGCTGTTGGCGGTGCGCCAGGCGATCCCGCCGCTGGTGGACTCGGTGCCGTAAACCTCAGGCAGGCTGTCGATCACCGTCTGTTTGGGGTCGAAGGTCAGGGAGTACAGCCCGATCTTGTTGCCGCTTGGGTCCAGTCCCAGCCCGTAGTAGATTTCGCTGTTGACGTTGGCGGTGCCGTCGCGGTTGTCGCTCATGCGCAGGGCGTAGCGAGTCGCTGCCTCGCAGTTGATGGTCACGCTCAGGTAGCGCACCGGCAGGCGTTTGCCGCGATCAATGTTCAACTCCTGTTGGGAAATCTTGCCGTAGTCGATCAGCCCGTTGCTCGACAGCGCCGGTGTACAGGCACTGGGAGTGAGCAAGCCGGTGATGCCGAGTTCGACACTGGAGGCTGCCGTGGCACCGCTGCTGAGGGTCAGCAGGGCAAGTGTTGCGAGAGAAAGCTGGCGTAGGTGCATGACCATACTCCTTGATCAGAGGTAGATGATTTCAATCGTGCCCGAACCGTCGAGCAGTACTTCCGTACGCAGGTCCAGGCTGTTCATGGGGGACAGGACGGCGCGCACGCTGATCTGCCCACTCAGGTTCTGGATCGCGGTCGGGCCGGCATTGCTGCCGGGTAGAGCGGTAAAGCCGAGCAAACTGCTGCTGCCGATGGGAATGGGGTAGGCGCTGGAACTGCTCCAGGCCACGCCGCCAGTGGTGGAGTCGGTGCGGTACACCTGGGGCAGGGCGTCGGCGCGCAGGTCGAAAGGGTCGAAGTAGAGAAAGTAGCGGCCGATCTTATTGCGGCTGTCATCGACGCCCAGGCCGTAGGCGGTTTCATCGGTGCCGCCGGTGGCCGAGCCTTTGCGGTTGTCATGCATGCGCAAGGCGAAATGAGTCGGGCCGTCGCAGCCGATACTCAGCAGCAGGCTGCGGGAGACCAGCCCGGTTTCCTTGTCGGTGTTAAGGCTCCTGGACCACATACGGCCAAAGTCGATGATGCCGCCGTTGGACAGCGTGGTCTCGCAGGCCGCCGGAGCGAAGCCGGCTTGCAGCGACAACTCCCGTGCGCGTTCGCTGGCGACGGCGTCGATCAAGCCGCTGGCTTCCCAGGTCACCGCGTCGCGCACTTGCAGGGCGTCGGCCTGCGCCCAGGCATTGACCAGCAATTGCGCCGAGAAGCTGCTGCCGGTGGTCGGCGCACCGTCGCGCAACGGTACGATGGCCTGGTCGGGCCGCCAGTCGAGTGTCCTGCCCCTGGCACTGGGCGCCTGGCCTTGCCCGCTGGTCAACCCCAGTTCAACAGCCTGGCCGTCGAGTACCGCATCGCTGATGTGCACGCGGTAACTGCCACGCTCGGTAAAGCGGTAGCGCTCGGCGGTCGCGGCCAGGGCCCGGTAGAACACGTGCATATCGGTGGGCGTCGGGCAGTTCAGGTTGAGGCTCAGGCGGCGTTCTCCCAGCAGGATTTCTGCGCCGGGGTTGCGCTGCACGGCGCGGTTCATCACGCCGAAATCCAGGCGCGACTGGCTTAGGGTCAGTTGGCATTCGTCGGCGTGCGCCCGGCTCTGGACGATGGCGCCCAGGGCCAATCCCAGCAGTAACAATCGCTTCATCACAGTCTTCCTCATGGCGTCACACAGCGGGCCGGGGCGGTTTCGAAATACACCTGCGGGTCGGCTTTTTCCGCGAGTTCAACCTGCAGTTCACAGCGGCTCATGCCCGGTGCCTTGACCCACAGGGGACGTGGGTCCAGCACGTTCGGCAGGAACACCTGGCTGCCTTCCTGCACCAGGGTCACGAACTCGCCATCGGCGGTACTCACCGTGGCGCCACGGGGCAGTGGCGTACCGTGGTCGGTTGCCACCGTGAGCAAGGCGCGACGGGTCAGCGCCACGCCGAACTCCACGCGATCCACCGCGCCGCGCCCGGCGCTGATGACGGCCAGGCCGTTGCTGATATCGGCGTTGCGCGGCAGCGACTGGGTTTGCACTTCCACGGGGCTGCGCCCGTAGGCGGACACCTGCGGTACCACGGCCTGGCCCTGGAAGTCGGTCCACACCGGGCCGCTGGGCGTGGTGAGCTTGACCCCGGCCATATCGCCGACAGACACCAGCGCAAAGGTGTCGCGCACCGGATAAGGCGAGAAGGTCACGCCACCGCTGTGGGCCACCACTGCACCGCGCACACCGCCCTGGTAGCTGGAGCGCTCGGCGTCAGAGCGGCTGTAGTTCATGTCCAGTTGTGCATAGCGCGGCAGATAGGACACGCCGAGGGTGGATTCCACTTGTTGGTCGCGGCTGTCGTGCTCGGCACTGACCCGGTAACTGAGTTGATCGTTGACCTGCTCGTTCACCCCCAGGCCGATGCGATGCTCGCCACCGGAGTTGCGCACCCAGGAGCGCCCACGCCGGTTCTCACCCAGTGGCACGCTCAGGTTCAGGTACACCGCGTTCTCGTTATTCTGCCGGCCGCTGACCTGCCACTCGGCACTGGCCGACAGCGACACGCCGCGCACGCTGGTGCCCCATGAGGCCAGGGCACGGCTGCTGTTTTCGCCGTTGAACGTGGTGGTGCGCGACAGGCCGGCATTGAAGGCGCCCAGCCATGGATGGGCCCAGCCCAGGGCCAGGCTCTGCTGGTCGCGATAGCGGGTGAGGCGACCCTCGTCGTCCCGTGAGTCGTAGTAGGCGGCGTCTTCCAGCTCCCGGTAGCCCATGGTGCGGTGGGAGGTGCCGGCGGTGATCGACCATTGCCGGCCCAGGCGCTGGGACAGGCTCAGGTCGGTCTGTACGCCGCGTTCACCCAGGCGTTGAGCATCGGCAATCTGGGTCGACAGTTGTACCTGGCCGTCTGGCCACGGCAACAGGCCGAGGCTGGCACCCGTGGCACGGTAGTCTTCGGCGGCAAGTGCGCCGGCCCCCAGGCTCAGGCGCGGGTTCAACGCACCGCTCCAGCCGCCGCTGATTACCCATGGATCGTCGCCCCGTGTATCGCCGATATTGCGCACCCGGCCTGCTCCCAACGAGTAACCCGGCGCTGGCAAGCCGATGCCGAGCATCGCCGCCGGCACGGTGAAGCGCCGCTCTTCGCCGGTGCTTTCCTTGACCGTCACTTCAACGTCCGAGCGTGTGTTCAGGCGCCTCACGTCGGTCAGCGAGAACGGCCCGGCCGGCACCACCGTGGAGTGAATCAGCGCGCCGTTCTGGCGTACCTCGACCTGGGCCGGGCTGTTGGCGATGCCGCTGATGGTCGAGCCCTGTTCCTGGTCCTGCAGGGCCTGTTCGGTAAACAGCTGCATGCCGGTGATCTGCGCGGACGACAGCACCGGGTTGTAGAGGTTGATCTGCCCGGCCTGCAACACCGCCTGCTGCTCGGCGAAGGTGCGCTGGGCATAGGCTTCCAGGTGGGTACTGCGGGACCGGGAGTCTTGCCAGGTCTGTACCTGGCGGCTGCGCACGATCCAGTCGCCGGCGTTGAAGCCCAGCTCGGTATTGGCCGAGCCGAAGCGGCTGGCGTCGTCGCCATAACGGTTGTACAAACCGGTGAGGTCGTAGTTGAGCAAGCCGGCGAACCCTCCGGTTTCATAACCGGACAGCTCACGTTGGCGCGGGCGCAGGGCATCGGTGGGCACCATCAGGCTCACGCTCAGGCTGGCGGGGTCTTGCTCCACCACGGTTTGCGGGTATTCGCCGAGGAAGTCATGGCAGGTGCTGTCGCCCAGCGGCGCGGGTATCACCAGGTCGGCGGCGTCCAGCAGCGGGCGGTCAAAGCACAGCGCCCCCTGGCTGTCGAACTGAACATCAAGGCGGCCACGGCGCTGGCCGTTCACCGTCAGGCTCACGGCGTGGCGGCCGCTGGTGTAGCGCGGTGCGTCCAGCAACAGGTAGGCCAGTTCCGGGTCGATACCGCGCTGGTGCAGGGTTTGCGCGTCGAAGGCGTCGCCCCAGGCATCGGCCGACAGCAACGCCATGGTCAGTGGCAGCGCGGCCCGCATCCGGGCGGGGCGTAAAGGACAGTCGGGCACGGCTTCGCCAGCCGGGTCAGTGGTTACTGTGTTCACGTAAAGGCACTCAGGTTATGGAAGCCGGCAACGGTTGGCGGGCTTCCCGGTGACAGTCACAGGGCTGTCACTTCGTTATTCAGCGTTTGCGGCGGTTATCGGTGCTTCATAGGCGGCGACGGCAAAGCCGTACACGGTGGCCGGTTGCAGGCGTACGGCCGTGGCGGTGTGGGGCGTGCTGAGCCGCAGGGTTTCGCCGGGCAACACATAAGTGCGCGGCAGCACCAGGCTCTGCTTGCCGGGCAGCAATTGCAGCTCCTGGGCCAGGCGCACCACGTAAGGCGTGGGGTTGGCGACGTTCAGGTGACCGGCGTTCAACGACCAGGTCAGCCCGGTCCAGGGTGTGCGGTTCGGCGCCAGGCCCTTGGGATGAATGATCACCGGCAGGTTCTGGCGCACGGTCACGCCCACCCGCGCATGGCCAGCCTGGGCGGCGTCACGGTCCTTGGGCATGCCTTCGAAGATCACCCGCTTCAGGCGTTGGGTTTTCAGGGGCGTGGGGTTGCGCAGGATAAAGCGCACCAGCTGGCTTTTATCGGCCTCGACCCGGGACAGGGGCGGGGTGACGAACAGCAGCGATTCGGTGTCTTCCGGAATGTCTTCCAGGGTGACGTGCAGCAGGGCCAGTTCGCCGTCGGTGTTGGTCACCGACACCGAAGCTTCGCCGTCGGCCTCGTTGACGATCACCACCGAGGTGTCGGGCACCATGCCGTCGGCAAACGCCTGGGTGCTCAGCAGCCAGCCCAGGGCCAGCAAGGTTGGATAGGTCTTCATGACGCAGTTCCTAAAATGATCACAGGGCTTAGAGGTAACGCAAATCCAGGACCAGTGAGCCATCGAGGGGAACGTCTTGCCTGAGGGTCAGACGGTTCGCCGGGTGGATGGTGGTCTGTGCGCGGATCCGGGTGGTCAGGGTGACGATGGGTTCCGGAAACGGTCGGCCGGGACGGGCAAAGCCCATGAGTGTCTTGGGGTGGATGGCCGGTTGGGGAGCCCAGAGGCCGCCTTCGGGGTTTGACACAAGTGACTGCATGGCCTGTCCGTCTCCTTGCGCCGCTTCGAACGCCAGGTCGACGTAACCCAACTGCTCCGCGGGCGCGATGGGGTTTCTCCCCAGGCCGTAGGTAGTGTCCGGTGCGGCGGACGAATCTTCGCGGCTGTCCAGGCCAATCAGGCCAAACAACAAGGGGCCGCTGCAGTGGATCTCTACCTCCAGCCATTGGGTGGGCAACGGGGTGGGAGCCACCTGGTTGAGGAGATGGGCAGGGATGGTGCCGTGGTCGATGATGCCGCTGCCGGAGAGCGCGATGGTGCAGGAGCTGGGGGTAACCAGGCCCGACAGGGTCATCTCGGTGGCGGTGCTGGCAAACACGCTAGAGCCGGTGTTGAGCAATAACAGCGCCGTGCACAGGCGTAGGGTTCTGTTCATCATTCGGTCTTCAATGTGTTCGGTGCAAGTAAGGCGCCTCGCCGCGAACGACGAGGCCGCGGGTTTACAGGTACTTCACTTCCAGCGTGGCCGAGCCGTCGATCGGGTGTTCATCGCTCAGGTCCAGGCTGTCGGCCCGGGCGATCTGCGCATACACCACCAGGTCGCTGACGACTTGCTGGATCGGTACCGGCAGCCAGGTGCCCGAGGTTCTATCGCCGAAAGCCGCCAATGCGCTGGGTGGCAGGATCGCGTCCGCCGACTCTGCCCAGGTCGTGCCGTTATCCCCGGATTCCAGCACCGTGACGGCGACAGAGTCTGCGACTGCGTTATTCAGCATCAGGTCGTAGGCCCCCAGCTTCTGGGTACCGTTGATCAACCCCAGGCCGTAGGTGCCGCCGGTGGAGTTGGACCCGGCGCGGTTGTCGGTGCCCTTGACGGCAAACAGGGTGCCGCCGTCGCAGGTGATGGTCAGTTGCAAGGTGGTGCGTGGCAGTTGTTTGGGGGTCGTGAGGTTCAGGTCTTTGGCGGAGATCTTGCCGTAGTCCACCATCCCTCCGCCGGACAGGCCAGGTGTGCAGGCGTTGGGGGTAATCACCCCTTTGACAGTCAGGTCGACGGTGGACGCCGCCAGGGCAGAGGCGCTGGTGCTGAGCAGCAGCGCGGTGGCCAGGGCATTGAGCGTAAGTTTCATGGGGCACACGTTTCCTTTCGAGTGGGGCCGGTTGAATAAAGGGTTACAGGTACTTCAGTTGCACGGTGGCATGGCCGTCCAGCGGCACTTCGTCGAGCACGGTCAGGCGGTCGGTGCCGTCGACCATCGTGTACACGCGCAGGTCGGCACTGAATTGCCGTATCGCAATCGGGGTGTTCGCACCGCCGTTGGTGGCGACCGAGGTCTGGGTGTAGTGGCCCAGGTAAATCGACGGGAGCCAGGTCACCCCGCCATCGGTCGAGTTGATCGTCTTGACCGTGACGCCGTCCGCGACCGGGTTGAGCAGGCCGAATGCGGTGGCGCCAAGTTTTTCGCCACTGTCCGTCAGCCCCAGGCCATGCCAGTAGTCGTTAATTGCCGAAGTGCCGGCGCGGTTATCGATCGTGCTCAGCGCGATGAACGTTGGCGCTTCACACAGGACTTCCATTTGCATGGTCTGCGGCTGCAGTGAGGTCGGGCTGTCGGTGTTGAGTTCCTTGGCCGGCATTTTTCCGTAATCCACCACGCCTCCGCCGGAGAGCATGGGTTCACAGGCATTCGGCGTGATGGTGCCCGTGACGGCGAAGTCGGTACTGCTGGCGGCCAGGACGGTGGGGGCCAGCAGCAACGTGGCGAGAAAGACAGCGGGTGAGGAATTCATCATCGAGCAGCACCTTTTGGTTGCAGGTCAGGGGCGAAGGTGGGTTACAGGTAGAGCACTTCAATGGTGGCCGAGCCGTCGATATTGACTTCGTTGCTCAGGTCCAGGCCGTCGGTGCGGTTGATGTAGCCGCTGTAGGCCACGGGGGTGACCAGTTGCTGGGTGGCACGCGGGGTGCTGGCGTCTGCCAGGGTGGCGACCGAGAGATAGGTGCCGGTTTCAAAGCTGTTCCAACGCTCCCAGGTGACGCCATTGTCGAAAGACCCGATGGCTTGCACGGTTTCGCCGTCGGCCTGGGGCGGGCTACCGTTGGCGCCAAGGGTCAAGCTATAGGAACCCAGCTTTTGCGTGCCGTTGATAAAGCCCAGCCCGAAGCCGCTGCCGCTGCCGGAGCCAATACGGTTGTCGGTCGCCTTGAGGGCGAAGATCACCGGCGCATCGCAGGTCACGGTCATTTGCAGCGTGACTTTCGGCAACAGGGTGATCTGGGTGGCGTTCAAGTCCTTGGCCGACATCTTGCCGTGGTCGATGACCCCGCCACTGGACAGGCTCGGCGTGCAGGCATTCGGGGTGATGATGCCCTTGACTGTCAGGTCCACGGTGCTGGCGGCGAAGGCGGGGGCGGTGCCAGTGATCAGCAGGGCGCTGGCGACGGCGATCAGGTGCTTGTTCATGGTTGTATTGTCTCGGTGTTGGATCAACTGACGGGTGCAGCTCACCGCAGCGCAGAAAGAGGCGCGGTTGGGCGTCGGGTCAGTTCGGATAGTTGGCCGCCAGGTGAGTTGGCGGGTTGCCCTCTTGGGGTGGGGCGCAATTTAGCGCCGGGGGGGAGGAGGGGAAATACAAGAATTACGACAATCCGCTATCCCTCTAGCTCGCCTGCGTCAAGTCGGAATAGGTGGGCGGAGCTGTAGGAAAAACTGTCTTTTCGTAGTTCTTGTATCGCAAGAGTGGTATTCATGTGGATAGCTTGATTCGGTAATGGGTGCCAGGCGGATGGGTTAAGGATCACCGTCAAGCGCACCCTCACTAGACGATATGCCAGGGCCGTCTGATGGCCCTGGCAGGTCGGCGCCGATATCGAGGTGGCCATGATGCCAAGCGTGTTTGCTGACGACGCCCCCAGGCAGCAAACGGTGCCATGGCGCAGTCCTCCTGTTCACTGGAAGCACCTGAGCGTGCTGATCGTCGAGGACCATCAGGCCTATCGCGCCTTGATGGGCTGGTTCCTGCAAAAATTCGAAGTCGATCACGAACTGGTGTGCAACGGGCAGGCCGCGTTGACCGCCATCGCCCTGCGGCATTTCGACCTGGTGATCAGCGATTGCCGCATGCCGGTGCTGGATGGCTATAGCATGGCTCGTGAGATCAGGCGGCGAGAGGCCGTACACAGCCGCCCGCGTGTGCCGATCATTGCCTTGACCGCCAAACTCTCTGCGGACGATGCGCGCCGCTGCCTTGAGGCCGGCATGGATGCCTGGCTGCTCAAGCCGCTGACCCTGGAACAATTGCGCGGGGTGCTGGAGCAGTGGCTGCCACAGCCGCCGGGCGCCAGTACGAACCCGCCTGCCACAGCCTGCGCCGCGGCGCACTGGCCGACTCGTGCCGAACTGATCAGGACATTTGGTGATGAACAGGTGGTGAACCAGATGTTGCGCACCCTGGTGCGCGAGGCCGAGGCTGATTACGCCGGCCTGGTACAGGCTTGCCGCATCGTCGACCCGCATGCATTGGTCGACTGCCTGCATCGCCTGGCGGGAAGCCTGGCGTTTTTTGGCGAGACGGAGCTGGATCGCTGTGCGGGGGAGTTGATCGAACAGGTGCGCAAGCACGGGATCCGGTGCAACAGGCGGGCATTGCAGCGGTTCGACCAGGACCTGCTGGTGTATCTGCGCTATTTGACAGATTTATGACATTTTCAGCGATTCTGTAGGGGGTATTACCTCTGTCTGTGGGCTTAGTTTGTAGGTGGTTTCCTTTTTTGTTGTAAGTAAAAAATCACCCGCTTAAGAACACGGGACGCCATTGAAAACCGCTCCCAGGTGGGCGGTTGTTGCCCGGGACGGACAGGGTTATTTTGCGCAAATCAATTTGCCATCACTCATGGGTTTCTATGCTTCGCGTAATTATTGCTGACGATCATCCCATTGTTCGGATCGGGCAGAAGGTGGTGATCGAGGCCAACGGCAAGTGCAAGGTGGTCGGTGAGGCCAACGGCCCGGATGAGTTGCTGCGGGTACTGGGCAGCACCCCTTGCGATGTGCTGGTGACGGACTTCGCCATGCCGGGCGGGCAGCAGGCTGACGGCTATGTGTTGTTGGGCTTGTTGCAACGCCAATACCCCGGGGTGCCGGTGATCCTGGTGACGATGTTCGCCAATATCGCCACCCTGCGTGCCTCGTTCGCCGAGGGCGCCCGAGGCATTGTCGCCAAGAGTGCATCGGCCAAGGAGTTGCCCACGGCCATCAAGGAAGTCTGCGAGGGCAAGACCTTCGTCAGCGAGTCCCTGCGGACCCAGTTGGTGCAGGCCGGCACGGGCGATCAATCACAACCGCCGCAACTGTCGGGCAAGGAACGCGAAGTGGTGCGCATGCTGGCCAGCGGCATGACCGTCAGCCAGATTGCCGCGCGGGTCAATCGCAGCATCTCCACCATCAGCAAACAGAAAAGTACCGCGATGAACCGGCTGTGTATCTCCACCGATGTGGATTTGTTCCACTATGCTCGCAGCAGCGGAATGGTGCCCTGAAGGGACGGGATGAGGTATTCCTGGCGTTGATGCCAGTAGTGTTCCCCGGCCTTGGGGATTATCGTACCGGCCATCCCAACTTCTTTTGCGGAACCTGCCCATGAGCGACGCCCATAACGCCTTGATCACCGAGTTCTACAGTGCCTTCCAGCGCCTGGATGCCGAGGCCATGAGCGCCTGCTACAGCGACGACGTGGTGTTCAGCGACCCGGCATTCGGTGAACTGCGTGGCCGTGATGCCGGCGACATGTGGCGCATGCTGACCACCCGGGCCAAGGACTTTTCCCTGACCTTCGATAGTGTGCGCAGCGATGAAATCACCGGCAGCGCCCACTGGGTGGCGACCTACCTGTTCAGTGCGACGGGCAACACCGTAGTCAACGATATCCGGGCGCGCTTTGTGTTTCGTGACGGCAAGATCTGCGAGCATCACGACCACTTTGACCTGTGGCGCTGGTCGCGGCAGGCGTTGGGCACCAAAGGCCTGTTGCTGGGCTGGACGCCGCTGGTGAAAAACGCCGTGCGGGCCCAGGCGCTGAAAGGGTTGAAGGCGTTCCAGGCCAGTCGTTGATAAGATTGGCGTTCCTTTGGTTTGCCGAATTGATCCGTGACGACTCCTTCTGAAGCCAAACCGTGGTTTGTCTACCTGGTGCGCGCCGCCAATGGCTCGCTCTATTGCGGCATCAGCAATGACCCGGTGCGCCGCTTTGCCATGCACCAGAGTGGCAAGGGCGCACGGTTTTTCCTCTCAAGCCCCGCCGTGGCGCTGGTGTACACCGAGGCATGCATCAGCAAGGCCGAGGCGCTGCGCCAGGAACGGCTGATCAAGAAACTCAAGAAAAGCGCCAAGGAGTGCCTGGCGGCGATCGGCCCATCAGTTTGACTGATAGGTTCCCATGCGCGCCTTTGCCGGGTTTGCAGGCTAAGCTGGACGCTCACTCATTGAGCGGAGCCTGGCATGACTGAGTTGATCCTGCACCACTACCCGCAATCCCCGTTTGCCGAAAAAGCCCGCCTGTTGCTGGGCTTCAAGGGCTTGTCCTGGCGTTCGGTGCACATCTCGCCGGTGATGCCCAAGCCTGACTTGACGGCCCTCACCGGTGGTTATCGCAAGACCCCGGTGTTGCAGGTGGGCGCCGATATCTACTGCGACACCGCACTGATCGCCCGCCGCCTGGAGCAGGAAAAGTCCGCGCCGGCGCTGTTTCCCCAAGGCTTGGAACTGGTCAGCCAAAGCTTCGCCGCCTGGGCTGATTCGACGGTGTTCTCCCATGCCGTGAGCCTGGTGTTCCAGCCGGAATCCCTGGCGGTCAAGTTCGCCAAAGTGCCGCCGGAAATGCTCCAGGTGCTGGTGGCCGACCGCAGCAAATTGTTCAGTGGCGGCACGGCCACCCGTGTGCAACTGGATCAGGCCAAGCATCAATGGCCGGTGATCATCGGTCGTATCAATCAGCAGTTGCAGCACCAGCAGGGCGACTTCCTGTTCGGCGAGCCGTCGATTGCCGACTTCGCCCTGGCGCACCCGTTGTGGTTCCTCATGGGATCGTCGGTGACCTCGCCGCTGGTGGAAACCTATCCTGCGGTGGCCGCCTGGCTCGCCCGGGTGTTGGGTTTCGGGCATGGCACGTCGAGCCAGATGAGTGCCGAGCAAGCCCTGGAAGTCGCGCGCAATGCCACGCCGGCCAACCTGCCGGAAGAAATCTTCGAAGACCCGAACGGCTTCAAGCCCGGCCAGCAAGTGACCATCAGCGCCACCGACTACGGCACCGATCCGGTGGCCGGGGAGTTGCTGTTTGCCGGCCGCGAAGAGCTGATTCTGCGGCGCACCGATGACCGCGCCGGCACCGTGCATGTGCACGTTCCGCGCTTCGGATTTCGGATCCAACCGGCGTGACTGAAATTATTTTCAAATCGGTGTGAGGTAAACCTGTCGGCCATCCGTGTAGTGCTTGAAACTGCGATTAATTCGCATTAACAGCGTTTTTTACACACGGGTTCTCAAGCATGAAGTCCAGGGCAACGTCGGCGGGTTCGGTTAAACATTGGCTGGGAGCCTCGGTATTGGCAGTTTCGGGGCTGGCGCTGTTGCCCCTGGGCGTGGCGCAGGCGGCCGAGGCGCAGCAGCAGAGCACGCTGTTCAACTTTGCCCTGGCCGCCAAGCCGCTGCCCCAGGCCTTGAGCGACTTCACCCGGGTGACCGGCATCAGCGTGGTCTACACCGACGAAGCGCCGTACGCCATCAAGGCCCCGGCCATCACCGGGCAGATGAGTGCGGCCCAGGCCATGCAACGCCTGCTGGGTAATTCCGGCTTCACCTTCCGCCAGATCGACGCCCGCACCCTGGCCCTGGAACCGCTGCCCACCGACGGCGCGCTGAACCTCGGCGCCACCACCATCAACGGTGCCGCCCTGGCCTCGGATACCACCAGCTATCAACCGCCGCCTACCAGTTCGGTGATGCGTTCCCACGGCCTGCTGCTGGAAACCCCACAGACTGTCAACGTTGTACCGGCCCAGGTGATGCGCGATCAACAGCCGCGCAACCTCGACGATGCCCTGACCAACATCAGTGGCATCACCCAGGCCAACACCTTGGGCAGCACCCAGGACGCGGTGATGCTGCGGGGTTTTGGTGACAACCGAAACGGTTCAATCATGCAGGACGGCATGCCGCTGGTGCAGGGCCGCGCGCTGAATTCCACCGCCGAGCGCGTCGAAGTGCTCAAGGGCCCGTCGTCGTTGCTGTATGGCATCCAGGATCCGGGCGGCGTGGTCAATATCGTCAGCAAGAAACCCGAGCTGATCCAATCCACCTCGCTGACCGTGCGCGGCTCGACCTTTGGCGACGGCAAGAACGGCAGCGGCGGCAACCTCGACACCACAGGGCCCATCGGTGACAGCGGGTTGGCGTACCGCTTGATCGTCGATCACGAAGACGAAGATTACTGGCGCAACTACGGCACTCACCGCGAGAGCCTGATCGCACCGTCGCTGGCCTGGTACGGCGACAACACCAAGCTGTTGTTTGCCTATGAGCACCGGGAGTTTCTCTCGCCGTTCGACCGGGGCACCGCCATCGACCCCAAGACCAACCACCCGCTCAACATCCCGTCGACTCGCCGCCTGGACGAGCCCTTCAACAACATGGAAGGCCGCTCCGACCTGTACCGCTTCGAGGCCGATCACGATTTGAATGACGACTGGAAAGCCCACTTCGGCTACAGCTGGAACCGCGAGACCTACGACGCCAGCCAGGTGCGTGTGGTCAAGGTCAACGCCAATGGCACCCTGACCCGCAGCATGGACGGCACCCAGGGCGCACTGACCACCGACCGCTTCGCCACCGCCAGCCTTGAAGGCAAGGTCAACGTCGCAGGCATGCAGCACGACCTGACCTTCGGCCTGGATGACGAATACCGCAAGATCTACCGGGCCGACCTGATCCGCCAGGCGCCCCGTGGCACGTTCAACTACAACGACCCGGTCTATGGCAATGAAGTGGCGGGCACCACCGTCAGCGCGCCGGACAGCAACCAGATGGACCTGCTGCGCAGCGACTCGCTGTTCCTGCAGGATGCGATCCACCTCACTGACCAGTGGATCCTGGTGGGTGGCGCGCGTTATCAGATGTACGACCAATACGCCGGCAAGGGTGTCCCGTTCACCGCCAACACCGACGGCAATGGCCAGAAGTGGGTGCCACGCGCGGGCTTGGTGTACCGCTACACTGACGAGCTGTCGTTCTATGGCAGCTACACCGAGTCGTTCAAGCCCAACTCCACCATCGCACCGCTGGCGAACAAAAGTGTGCTGGATGGCAGCCTTGAGCCGGAGCAGTCGAAGTCCTGGGAGTTGGGGACCAAGCTCGACATACCGGGGCGCATCACCGCCAGCGCCGCCCTGTTCAACATCGAAAAACGCAACGTGCTGGTGCAGGTCGGCGATGGCCTGACCTCGGTCTACAGCGTCGCCGGCAAAGTGCGCTCCCGAGGCCTGGAACTGGATGCCAGCGGCCAACTGACGGACAAGTGGAGCGTGATCGGCAGCTATGCCTACACCGATGCCGAAGTCACCGAAGACCCCGAATACAAAGGTAATCGCCTGCAAAACGTGGCGAAGAACACCGGCTCGCTGTCGGCGGTGTATGACTTCGGCAGCATTCTCGGTGGCGACCAACTGCGGGTCGGCGCCGGGGCACGTTATGTCGGCGAGCGAGCAGGGGACGCGGCCAACAGCTTCGAACTGCCGGGCTACACCGTGGCCGATGCGTTCGCCACCTATGACACTAAAATCGAGGGGCAGAAGGTCAAGTTCCAGCTCAACGTGAAGAACCTGTTTGACCGCACCTATTACACCTCGGCCGTGAACACCCAGTTCGTGTCCATCGGCGATGCGCGGCAGGTGTCGGTGTCCAGCACTCTGACGTTCTAAATTCGGCTACACCCTATGGCGCGGTAGCCGGCTGCCTCGCCATACGGTTGTCGAGCTGCTAGCGTGGCCGCCATTAATGACTTTGCGGGAACACGATAGCGATGCAGTTGGGACGATGGATACACACCGGCGGGCTGCTGCTGGGCTTGAGCTTGTTGCTGGGCGGTTGCGCCACGGCGCCGAAAACCTCCACCAGCGCCAGTCTCGACCAGTTGCTGGCCGACCCGGCACTGCACGGCGCCAGCGTGTCGCTGATGGTGCGCGATGCCCGCAGCGGCAACACGCTCTACCAGCACAACCCGCGTACGCGGCTGAGCCCGGCTTCGAGCCTCAAGCTGTTGACCACCGCGGCGGCGATGGATGTGCTGGGGCCGCAGTATCGGTTTTCCACGCAACTGTTGAGCGACGGCATCCGCCAGGGCGCGGTGCTTGACGGTAACCTCTACCTGCGCGGCCTGGGCGACCCGACGATCCAGTGGGCGGATTACCAGGCGCTGGCGGCCAACCTGGCGCAGCAGGGCATCCGGCAGGTGCGGGGCGACCTGGTGTTCGACGACACGTTCTTCGACGCCGAGCGCCTGGGCACCGACTGGTCCCAGGACGATGAAAGCACCTACTACGGCGCGCAGATTTCGGCGCTGACGGTATCGCCCAATGACGACTTTGATGCGGGCTCCCTGCTGGTCACGGCCAGGGCGCCGGTCGTGGCAGGGCGCCCGGTGACGGTGGAGATCAGCCCGGCTACCGATTACGTGCAGCTCAGCAACCGTGCGGTCAGCGGCACAGGCAACAGCTATGGAATCAATCGCCAGCACGGCACCAACCTGTTGCGCCTCAGTGGCGCGCTGGCGCCGGGCAGGCAGAGCCCGCAACTGGTCAGTGTGTGGGAGCCGACGCAACTGGTGGCCAACCTGTTTGAACAGGCCTTGGCGCAGCAGGGGATTGTCGTGCAGGGGCGTCGGATGATCGGGGGTGTGACGCCGACCACGGCGACGGTGCTCGCGCTGCATGAGTCGGCGCCGTTGCAGGAACTGATCACGCCGTTGCTCAAGCTTTCCAATAACAACATGTCTGAAGCCTTGCTCAAGAGCATGGGGCGCAAGACCGTGAATGCCGGTACGGCGCCTGCCGGTGTGGCGGCGGTGGGCGGGTTCCTGAAACGTCAGGGGATTGATACGGCGACGTTGAACCAGGTGGACGGTTCGGGGTTGTCCCGGCGTAACCTGGTGTCGTCGCAGAACCTCACGGATGTGCTGCTGGCCGCCAGCAAACAGCCCTGGTTCAGCGCCTGGTACAACGCGTTGCCGGTTGCCGGTAATCCGCAGCGCCTGGTGGGCGGCAGCCTGCGTTACCGCCTGCGGGGCACCGCTGCGGAAAACAACCTGCACGGCAAGACCGGCTCCATGAGCGGCGTGTCGTCGTTGACCGGGTATGTCACCGATGCCAATGGGCGCAAGCTGGTGTTTTCGATGGTGACCAACAATTACGTGGTCGCAGGCGCGCGGGTCAAGACGCTGGAAAACCGCCTGGCCACGGCACTGGCCAACAGCACGGACTATTGAGCACCGAAAATCAAAGGTGGGAGCGGGCTTGCTCGCGAATGCGGTGTGACAGTCAACAGATGTACTGACTGATCCAGCGCTTTCGCGAACAAGCCCGCTCCCACATTGGACCTGTGCTGTCAGGCAGATTGCATTTCAAGGCAGGAACGCCTGCCGGTATTCACCAGGGGTTGCGCCCATCGCCTGGCGGAACCGGTTGGTAAAGTGGCTCGCGCTGGAAAACCCGCACGCCAGGGCAATCTCGCCCAGCGGCAACGACCCACCCCGCAACAACTCCCGGGCGCGGGCCAGGCGCCGCGCCAGCAGATATTGATGGGGCGGCAGTCCAAAACTCTCGCGAAACATCCGCGCAAAGTGGTACTCCGACAACGCACACAAGCCTGCCAACTGCCCCAGGCTGATCGGCTCTGCCAGCTGCTGGTCGATGTGCTCCACCAGTTGCCGGCGCTGGTGGGCGGCCAGCCCGCCTTTCAAACGCAAACCCTCGCGCATCCCCACCTGGCTGAGCAAGGTATGGCTGAGCATTTCATGGGCCAGGCTGCTGGTCAGCAGGCGTTCGCCGGGCTCTTTCCAGTTCAGGCCGATCAACTGGTGAAAACGCCGGGCCTGCCGCGCATCGTCGAGGAAGGTGCTCTCGCGCAGTTGCAACTCGCGGGGTTCGCGGTCCAGCAAGGTGACGCAGCCCAGGGCGAATTGCTCGGGGCTGAAATACACGTGGGCCAGGCGGATTTCGCCGTTGATCACCCAGGCCGACTGATGCTCGGCCGGCAGGATGCACAGCTTGTCCGGGCCGCCCTTGGTGCCGGGCTGGTCGCGGCGAAAGGTGCCGGTGCCGCCGCCGATGTAGCAGGACAAGGTGTGGTGGTCGGGGGCTTCGTAATCCTGGGCGTCGTGATGGTTGCTCCACAAGGCTGCAGACAAGCCGTCACCGAGCTCGGCGCACAGCTCGAGGCGAGCGTTGGGCGAACGGTTGAGGGATTGAAAGACTTGCAGGGTTTCCAGTGGCGGCATATTCGTACTCTCTGACGGCTTGCATCCTACTCCCCGCGGCGGCGGCTGTGATCCCGGCAGCCGACAAAAGCGCAAGAATGTGCAAGAGACCTGGTGCCGCCAGGGGCGAAACTGTAGCTCAACCCTCGGAGCCCGCCATGAACCTTTTCCTGTATTTACTCACCGTACTGATCTGGGGCACCACCTGGATTGCCCTCAAGTGGCAACTGGGCGTGGTGGCGATTCCGGTGTCCATCGTCTATCGCTTTGGCCTCGCGGCGCTGGTGCTGTTCGTGATGCTGCTGCTCAGCCGCAAGCTGCAGGTGATGAACCGGCGCGGGCATCTGATCTGCCTGGCCCAGGGCTTGTGCCTGTTTTGCGTCAACTTCATGTGCTTCCTGACCGCCAGCCAGTGGATTCCCAGCGGCCTGGTGGCGGTGGTGTTCTCGACGGCCACCTTGTGGAACGCGCTGAACGCCCGGGTGTTCTTCGGGCAGAAGGTCGCACGCAATGTGTTGATGGGAGGCGGCCTTGGCTTGCTCGGCCTCGGGCTGTTGTTCTGGCCGGAACTGGTGGGGCACACCGCCAGCCCGCAAACCTTGCTCGGCCTGGGTTTGGCATTGCTCGGCACCATGTGTTTCTCGGCGGGCAATATGCTGTCGAGCCTGCAGCAGAAGGCCGGCCTCAAGCCACTGACCACCAATGCCTGGGGCATGGCCTATGGTGCGTCGATGCTGGCGATGTACTGCGCGGTGCAGGGCATTCCGTTCGACATGGAATGGAACAGCCGGTACATCGGTTCGCTGCTGTACCTGGTGATCCCGGGTTCGGTGATTGGCTTTACCGCCTACCTGACCCTGGTCGGGCGCATGGGGCCGGAGCGGGCGGCGTATTGCACCGTGCTGTTCCCGGTGGTGGCGTTGAACGTCTCGGCGTTTGCCGAGGGCTATCAGTGGACGGCGCCGGCGTTGGCGGGGTTGGTGCTGGTGATGCTGGGGAATGTGTTGGTGTTTCGCAAGCCCAAGGCTGGCGCGCCGATCAATCCAATCTACAAGGCGAAGCAGGTTTAGTGTGGGGGGCTCGACAGCTCCCACATTTGATCTCCTTTACCTGAGAATCACCGTTCATTACTTCAGGCCCAGGCGCTTGGCCATTCGTCCCAGGTTGGCCCGGTCCAGGCCCAGCTCGCGGGCGGCACTGGCCCAGTTGTGCTGGTGGCGTTCCAGGCAGGCGCTGATGACCTGGCGCTGGTAGTTCTCGGTGGCCAGGCGCAGGTCGCCGGTGACGTCCGGCACGGGGTCGGGCTGCGCTTCGAGCGGTGGCGCGGTGGCGTTCGGCAAGTCCAGATCCGCCGCGCTGAGGCTGAGAATCTTCGGGCGCTCCCGGCAGTTACCCAGGGCTTTCAAGGCGCTGCGGCCGATCAAGTGTTCCAGTTCGCGCACATTCCCCGGCCAGGTATAAGCCAGCAGTGCCGCCTGGGCATCGCTGGTCAGGCGCAGGCTGCCCAGGCCCATGCGTGAGCGGTTTTGTTCAAGGAAAAAGCCCGCCAGCAACAGCACATCGCGACCGCGCTCACGCAGCGCCGGGACTTGCAGCGGGTACACACTCAAACGGTGATAAAAGTCGGCACGATAGCGGCCGCTGCGTACTTCTTCGGCCAGATCCCGGTTAGTGGCGGCGATCAGGCGCACATCCACCTGGTGCTCCTTGTCAGACCCCAGGCGCTGCAACTGGCCACTTTGCAGCACCCGCAGCAGCTTGGCCTGCACGGTGAGGGACAACTCGCCCACTTCATCAAGAAACAGCGTGCCGCCATTCGCCAGCTCGAACTTGCCCCGGCGTTCGTTGAGCGCGCCGGTAAACGCCCCGCGCACGTGGCCGAACAGTTCGCTTTCCACCAGGGTTTCCGGCAGGGCGGCGCAGTTGAGGCTGATCAGCGGTTTCTCGGCGCGGTTTGATGCGGCATGGATCGCCTGGGCCACCAGCTCCTTGCCCACGCCGGTCTCGCCGGTGATCAATACCGTCAGGTCACTGCCACCCACCAGGTTGATTTCTTCCACCAGGCGTTTGTGGCTCTTGCTCTGGCCGATCATTTCCTTGTGCTGCTGGCCGCTGGCCTGGCGGTAGATTTCGGCGCGCTGGTGTTCGTCTTCGGCGCGCAGGGCCAGGCGTTCAATGCGTTCAGCGACATTGACGGTGGCGGCGGCGAGGCTGGCGAAGGCTTGCAGGGCGTCCAGTTCCACCCGTTCGAAGCGCTCGGTATCCAGGGCGTCGAGGGTCAGCAGGCCCCAGGGCCGGTCGTCGACAAACAGCGGGCAGCCCATGCAGTCGTGGACTTCCAGATGCCCGTGCAGGCCATCCACCAGGCCGTCATAGGGGTCGGGCAGTTCGCTGTCGCTGTCAAAGCGGGTAGGGCCGGGGCTGCTGAGCAGCACGGCGAAACGCGGATGTTCGCTGACCTTGAAGCGCCGGCCGAGGGTGTCGGTACTCAAGCCATCCACTGCCAGCGGCACCAGCCATTCGCCGTCGAGGCGCAGCAGGGCGGCCGCGTCGCAGGGTAGCAGGGCGCGCATGGCCTGGAGCAGGCGCCGGTAACGCTCGCCTTCGGGCAACTCGCGGGACAGGTCGGCGACCAGGGGCAGCAGGGTGGTGAGCAGCGGCTTCGCAGTCATAATGACTCCTTGTAGTCATAGTGACTATATAACGTAGGAAGTCATATTGACTATATTAATATTAAGCATTTGATTTATAAGGATTTATTGGTTGGCATGAATACTGAGTAGTAAAGGGTATTCAGTAAGAAGACTCAGGAGTCTGCCATGCTTAGTGCCCAAGACCGTGCCATCGTCAAATCCACCGTGCCCCTGCTGGAAAGTGGCGGCGAAGCCCTGATCACCCATTTCTACCGGATGATGCTGTCCGAATACCCAGAAGTACGTCCGCTGTTCAACCAGGCCCACCAGGCCAGCGGCGACCAGCCCCGGGCCTTGGCCAACGGCGTGCTGATGTACGCCCGGCATATCGACCAACTCGACCAGTTGGGCGATCTGGTGGCAAAGATCATCAACAAGCACGTGGCCCTGCAGATCCTGCCGGAGCATTACCCGATTGTCGGTACCTGCCTGCTGCGGGCAATTTCCGAAGTGCTGGGCAGCGAAATCGCCACCCCTGAAGTGATGAGTGCCTGGGGCGCCGCCTATGGCCAATTGGCCGACATCCTGATCGGTGCCGAGGCGGCTATCTATAAAGAGAAGGAACAAGCACCGGGCGGCTGGCGTGGCGCGCGGCCGTTCACCTTGGTCAAGCGTGTGGAGGAGAGCGCGGAAATTGTCTCGTTCTACTTCGCGCCTGTGGATAACGGCCCGATCCTGGCCGCCGAGCCTGGGCAGTACATCGGCATGAAGCTGGTACTGGAGGGCGAGGAAGTGCGCCGCAACTATTCCCTGTCGGCGCGTGGCGATTCGGGCCAGTACCGCATCAGCGTCAAGCGCGAAGCCGGTGGGCGGGTGTCGAACTACCTGCATGACCAGTTCCAGGTGGGTGCGACCATCGATCTGTTCCCGCCTTCGGGGGAGTTCACCCTGGCGGCCAGCGACAAGCCATTGGTGCTGATCAGCGGCGGCGTGGGCATCACGCCAACATTGCCGATGCTCGAAGCGGCGCTGGCCACCGAGCGTCCGGTTCACTTTATCCACTGCGCGCGTAATGGCGGCGTGCATGCGTTCCGTGAGTGGGTGGATGGCCTGGCCGCGCAGCATCCGCAGCTCAAGCGCTTCTATTGCTACGCCGAGGATGATGGCGTGAGCCCGGCGGCGGACAAGGTCGGGATGCTGAGCCAGGAGCAACTGGCGGCGTGGTTGCCCCAGGAGCGCGATGTGGATGCGTACTTCCTGGGGCCTAAAGGCTTCATGGCGGCGATCAAGCGTCACTTGAAGGCCCTGGGTGTGCCGGAAGCGCAGAGCCGGTATGAGTTCTTTGGGCCGGCGTCGGCTCTGGAATAACTTACTCGGTCAAAAATGTGGGAGCGGCGGTGCGACGATTCGACTTGCTCGCGAAGGCGGTGTATCAGGCACACATTCAGTGACTGACACTCCGCTTTCGCGAGCAAGCCCGCTCCCACATTTTGATCTCCATTTTCCCTGATTAATCTCCTGTTAATGCCTCCTGTTTAAACCTCCACACGCCAACTGCTCAACTTTCACCGTCCGCGTGTAAACTTGCGGCCATTGGCACAACCATCATTGGCTAAAGGGAAACGGGGATGATCGACGAATTGCGTTTGGGCAGGGAGCGACGCTTTCTGGTACTGCTGGGCATCATCTGCCTGGCGCTGATCGGCGGGGCGCTGTACATGCAGGTGGTGCTGGGCGAGGCCCCTTGCCCGCTGTGCATCCTGCAACGTTATGCCTTGCTGCTGATCGCGATCTTCGCCTTCATCGGTGCCGCCATGCGCACCACCCGCAGTGTCACGGTGTTTGAAGCACTGGTGACCCTCAGCGCCCTGGGGGGCGTCGCCGCTGCCGGCTATCACGTGTACATCCAGTTCTTTCCGAAGGTCAGCTGCGGCATCGACGTGCTGCAACCGATTGTCGATGGCTTGCCGCTGGCCTCGGTGTTTCCCCTGGGGTTCCAGGTCGACGGCTTCTGCGAGACGCCGTACCCGCCCGTGCTCGGCCTGTCCCTGGCCCAGTGGGCGCTGGTGGCCTTTGTGCTGACGGTGATCCTGGTGCCACTGGGCATTTACCGTAATCGCCAGGGCAAAGCCTAAGCGGTTACAACTCAACGCCCCGGCCTTCCTCTAAAGAAGGCTGGGGCGTTTTTGTTTGTAGGCATTTGTGAAGAGGCCGTGACGCGGGGCAAGTTTGGGTGTGCGCAGCGTGCGACATGTTGTCACACGGAAGCTGCCGCAGGACGTTTCTGACGCTCGTAAACGCGCCATAAATTTGCATGAAGCGGCGTTTTATGGCTGTCAGTTCGTCGTCTGGCCGACGCCGCGAGTGGCGTGCGGTCGGCGACATTGCCCGATGTCCGAATGCCTTGTTTTTAGGGGACTTGGATCCGTTTTCGATGCCCTTACAGGCTGTAAGGGATGTGGCAGATTGCCCAATAACACGGCATTTTTTGTGGTTTTTGTCGAGAATCAAACGCGATACGATCGCGGACCTTTGCAATAATGGTGAAGGATTATTGCTGGAAACGATAAAAATTATTTCTGGATAAGACATGGTTTATACATCGCTAGCTAACTACAATCGCCCGCACTGAATGTCCGGTGCTGCTCACCCCTGAGCAAACTAGGGCGGTCGAGAAGCGGATGTAACGTTTCATGCGACCCCAGGTGCCGGCAGCCTTTCAACTATCCGCACCAAATGGAATTGGTCTGTAACAAGGCCTTTGACCAACGAATTCGAATAAGAACTCACCGCTAGCCCGGGACGTGTCGATTCGCGCAAGGTGCGACGGGCAGGCCCTTATTCAATCGAAGAGAAATGCCAACCCTTGGCAGGGTGAAGTGTTGGCGATCAAAACCCAACTGCATTGCGCAAGCTGCTTTAGAGGTCGTGAGATGAGTAAAAACAGGTACCCCCGATTACTAGGCTTTTTGCCGCTGCTTGGCATGATGTTAATGCTGGGAGGCTGCAAGTGGACCTTGCTCGACCCTAAAGGTCAGGTCGGTCTGGATCAACGCAACCTGATCATCACCGCCACCCTGCTGATGCTGTTGGTCGTGGTGCCCGTGATCATCATGACGTTCGCGTTCGCCTGGAAATACCGCGCGTCGAACACCAGCGCCACCTATGCGCCGAAGTGGTCGCACTCCACCAAGATTGAAATCGCGGTGTGGCTGGTGCCGATCCTCATCATCATCGCCCTGGGTTACATCACCTATAAGTCGACCCATGAGCTGGACCCGTACCGTCCGCTGGACTCCGACGTCAAGCCGATCAACATCGAAGTGGTCGCGCTGGACTGGAAGTGGCTGTTCATCTACCCGGACCTGGGTATCGCCACTGTGAACCAGATCCGGTTCCCGGAGAACACCCCGCTTAATTTCCGGATCACCTCCGACGCCGTGATGAACTCGTTCTTCATCCCTGCACTGGGTGGCCAGATCTACGCGATGGCAGGCATGCAGACCCGTCTGCACCTGATCGCGAACGAGAAAGCTGAAATGGAAGGCATCTCCGCCAACTACAGCGGTGCTGGCTTCACCGGCATGAAATTCAAAGCGATCTCGACGAGCCAGGAAGATTTCAACGCCTGGGTAGCCGAAGTCAAGGCCGCACCTAAACAGCTTGATCAAGCTGAATACGACGCCCTTGCCAAACCAAGCCAGAACAACCCAGTCGCCCTGTACTCCACGTACGAGCCGGACCTGTTTCAGAAAATCGTCGACAAGTACGAAGGTATGAAGCCAGGCAAGCCGATCGAGCACGAGAAGAAAGAAGTGGCCGCGGTTGAAGGTTCTGACACGGGCTCGCATTCAACTGCTGGGGCAGAGGAGTAAACGATGTTTGGTAAATTAAGTTGGGATGCGGTCCCGTTCCACGAGCCGATCGTGATGGTGACCATCGCCATGATCGCGCTGGGTGGTCTGGCACTGTTTGCAGGTATCACTTACTTCAAGAAGTGGACCTACCTGTGGACCGAGTGGCTGACTTCGGTCGACCACAAGAAAATCGGCGTCATGTACGTCATCGTTGCCATGGTCATGCTGCTGCGTGGTTTTGCCGACGCCATCATGATGCGTACCCAGTTGGCCATGGCCACCGAGGGTTCGCCTGGCTACCTGCCTCCTGAACACTATGACCAGATCTTCACCGCCCACGGTGTGATCATGATCATCTTCATGGCGATGCCTTTCTTCACCGGCCTGATGAACCTTGCCTTGCCGCTGCAGATCGGTGCGCGTGACGTTGCGTTCCCGTTCCTGAACTCCCTGAGCTTCTGGCTGCTGGTATCCGGCGTAGTGCTGATCAACCTGTCCCTGGGCGTCGGCGAATTCGCCAAGACCGGTTGGGTTGCGTATCCGCCATTGTCGGGCCTGGCCTACAGTCCGGGCGTGGGTGTGGATTACTACATCTGGGCGCTACAGTTATCAGGACTCGGGACGACACTGACGGGGGTCAACTTCCTGGCCACCGTCTTGAAAATGCGCGCCCCTGGCATGAAGCTGATGGACATGCCGATCTTCACCTGGACCTGCACCTGGGCCAACGTACTGATCGTTGCATCGTTCCCGATCCTGGCTGCAACCATGGCGTTGCTGTCGCTTGACCGTTACCTGGATTTCCACATTTTCACCAATGAACTTGGTGGCAATCCAATGATGTACGTGAACCTGTTCTGGGCATGGGGTCACCCTGAGGTGTACATCCTGATCCTGCCAGCGTTCGGTATCTTCTCTGAAGTGATTTCGACCTTCTCGGGCAAGCGCCTGTTCGGTCACCACTCGATGATCTACGCCTCGGGCGCGATCTCGGTACTGGGCTTCATGGTTTGGCTGCACCACTTCTTCACCATGGGTTCGGGGGCCAGCGTCAACGCGTTCTTCGGACTGGCGACGATGCTGATTTCCATCCCGACGGGGGTGAAGCTATTTAACTGGCTATTCACCATCTATCACGGTCGTCTGCGTATCACCAGCCAGGTTCTGTGGACCCTGGGCTTCATGGTGACCTTCGCGATCGGCGGCATGACCGGCGTACTGCTGGCCATCCCGGGTGCTGACTTCGTACTGCACAACAGCCTGTTCGTCATTGCTCACTTCCATAACGTGATCATCGGCGGCGCAGTATTCGGCTACATCGCAGGTTTCAGCTTCTACTTCCCGAAAGCGTTCGGCTTCAAGCTGCACGAAGGCTGGGGCAAGGCTGCGTTCTGGTTCTGGATCTCGGGCTTCTTCGTCGCGTTCATGCCGCTCTACGCTCTGGGCTTCATGGGCATGACCCGTCGTCTGAACGCCACGACCAACCCTGAGTGGGTACCGTACCTGTACGTTGCCATGGTGGGTGCACTGATGATCGCTGTGGGTATCGCCTGCCAGCTGATCCAGCTGTATGTCAGCGTGCGTGATCGCAAGCAGAACATGTGCGAATCCGGCGACCCATGGAATGCACACACCCTGGAATGGTCGACTTCGTCGCCACCGCCGTTCTACAACTTTGCCGTACTGCCGAAGGCTGACAGCATCGATCCGTTCACCGAAGCCAAGGAAGACGGTACTGCGTACCAGAAGCCTGCGCGTTACGAACCGATCCACATGCCTAACAACACCGCTACCGGCGTTGTGATGGGCGCGCTGTTGACCGTGTTCGGTTTCGCGATGATCTGGCACATCTGGTGGCTGGCCATCGTGAGCCTGGTGGGCACCATCGGCTACTTCATCGTTCACGCTGCCCGTGATGACCAAGGCTACATGGTGCCGGTCGACGTGATCGAACGCATCGAAGCCGAGCAACACGCTCGCCTGGTTGCCGAGAAGAAGATCCCGGCCAACCGTGTTGAAACCTCGTTGGAACAGGCTTAAACCATGTCGAACTTAGTGACCAATGCTGGACACGCCCATGTCGATGACCATGGGCACGATGACCATCACCACGACTCGGGGCCAATGACCGTATTCGGTTTCTGGCTCTACCTGATGACCGACTGCATCTTGTTTGCGTCGATCTTCGCGGTGTACGCGGTACTGGTAAACAACGTAGCGGGTGGCCCGTCGGGCCACGACATCTTCGAACTGCCTTACGTGCTCGGCGAAACCGCCTTGCTGTTGTTCAGCTCGATCACCTACGGCTTCGCCATGCTGGCCTTCTACAAGGGCAGCAAGAAAGGCGTCCTGAGCTGGTTGGCACTGACCTTCCTGTTCGGCCTGGGCTTCATCGGCATGGAGGTCAACGAGTTCCACCTGCTGATCTCCGAAGGTTACGGCCCGCACCGTAGCGGCTTCCTGTCGGCGTTCTTCACGCTGGTAGGCACCCACGGTCTGCACGTGACTGCCGGTCTGATCTGGATGGCGACCATGATGTATCAGGTCAACAAACATGGCCTGACCAACACCAACAAGACTCGCCTGAGCTGCCTGAGCCTGTTCTGGCACTTCCTGGACGTGGTCTGGATCTGCGTCTTCACCGTTGTCTACCTGATGGGGACTCTGTAATGGCTAATGCACATTCCCATGACAGCCATGATGACAGCCACGGCAGCGTCAAGTCGTACGCCATTGGCTTCATCCTGTCGGTCATCCTGACGCTGATCCCGTTCGGCCTGGTGATGTACCCAACCTTGCCGAAGTCGATCACCTTGATGATCGTCCTGGCGTTCGCGGTGATCCAGGTCCTGGTTCACCTGGTGTACTTCCTGCACCTGGACCGCTCGAAGGCTCAGCGCGATAACGTGATTGCTTTCGTGTTCGCAGGTTTGGTGATCCTCCTGCTGGTTGGCCTGTCGGTATGGATCATGTTCAGCATCCATACGTTCATGATGGCGAAGTGAGGTAAGACCCGATGTCGCTTAAGCACTTTATCCAAATCACCAAACCGGGGATCATTTTCGGTAACGTGCTTTCTGTGGCAGGCGGTTTCTTCCTGGCCTCCAAGGGGCATGTCGATCTGGCCATTTTCCTGGCTGCGATGATCGGCACGTCCCTGGTGGTAGCTTCCGGTTGTGTATTCAACAACTGCATCGACCGCGATATCGACATCAAGATGGAACGCACCAAGAATCGTGTGCTGGTCCAGGGCCTTATCTCCCTGAAACTGGCACTGATCTTCGCGACCATCCTGGGTATCGCCGGCGTGGTGTTGCTGTACAAGGTGGCCAACCCGCTGGCGGCGCTGTTTGCCGTGATCGGCTTTGTCATCTACGTCGGCTTCTACAGCCTGTACCTCAAGCGCAAGTCGGTTCACGGCACGCTGGTGGGCAGTCTGTCGGGGGCGATGCCGCCGGTGATTGGTTATGTGGCTGTGACCAATAGCTTCGACATGGCCGCGTTGGTGCTACTGGTGATGTTCAGCCTGTGGCAGATGCCGCACTCCTATGCCATCGCGATCTTCCGCTTCAACGACTACCTGGCTGCCTCGATTCCGGTTCTTCCGGTCAAGCGTGGCATCAAGGTCGCCAAGAAACACATCCTGCTCTACATCCTGGCCTTCCTCGTGGCGACCTTGATGTTGACCTTCAGTGGCTACGCCGGCATGAGCTACCTCGCCGTTGCCGCCGCCATGGGCATGTACTGGTTGTACATGGCCTGGACCGGCTACAAGGCGGTGGATGACACCGTCTGGGCACGCAAGCTGTTTGTCTTCTCGATCTTCACCATCACCGCCTTGAGCGTGATGATGTCCCTGGATTTCCAGGTGCCGAAAGAGTTGCTGCTGACGTACGCTCACTGAGTGATCGAGCAGTAAAAAACCCCGCCTTCGAAAGAAGCGCGGGGTTTTTTATTGAGGGGCCTTTAAACTATGCCAAATCTTACAAATGCAGGAAGCAGCGTGATGAGTAAAAAAGCCGTTATCGTATTCAGTGGTGGGCAGGATTCGACCACCTGCCTGATCCAGGCACTGGCGCTGTATGACGAGGTGCACTGCATTACCTTCGATTATGGCCAGCGCCATGTGGCGGAAATCGAAGTCGCACAGAAACTCGCCAAACAGCTGGGCGCCACCGTTCACAAAGTGATGGACGTGTCGCTGTTGAACGAGCTGGCCATCAGCAGCCTGACCCGCGACAACATTCCGGTACCCACGGTGAACAGCTCGGGCGAGAGTTTGCCGAGCACCTTCGTGCCTGGCAGGAACATTCTGTTTCTGACCCTCGCGGCGATCTACGCCTACCAGGTCAAGGCGGAAACGGTGATCACCGGGGTGTGTGAAACCGACTTCTCCGGCTATCCCGATTGCCGGGACGAGTTCGTCAAGGCGCTGAACAAAGCGCTGCAACTGGGCATGGAATACGACGTGCGCCTGGAAACGCCGTTGATGTGGCTGAACAAGGCCGAGACCTGGGCCCTGGCGGACGATCACCAGCAGCTGGACCTGATCCGCAACCAGACCCTGACCTGCTACAACGGCATTATCGGTACGGGTTGTGGCAACTGCGACGCGTGCAACCTTCGCGCACGTGGCCTGAACGACTACCTCGAAAACAAGGCAGCCGTCATGCAGAGCCTGAAAAGCAAACTGGCGTGATGTCGATCGTTCCCACGCTCCGCGTGGGAACGCATCCCGTGACGCTCCGCGTCACGAAGGCGGACGCAGAGCGTCCGAGGCGGCATTCCCACGCAGAGCGTGGGAACGATCATCAGTTGGCGTGCAGTTGGGCCCGTGATGTAGCGCTTGAACAGCGAGCGGGCGCCATAGGCCGGCAGGATATTGAAGAAGGCAAAGCAGACCTGTCGATCGTTCCCACGCTCCGCGTGGGAATGCATCCCGTGACGCTCCGCGTCACGAAGGCGGACGCAGAGCGTCCGAGGCGGCAT
>NZ_JBSVWQ010000026.1:0-50220 GCF_054071215.1 Pseudomonas sp. SDO5522_S412
CGTCAAGATTAAATTCCAGAACCCCTGATTGCTTATGCAGTCAGGGGTTTTGTTTTGCGCGGTCGGAAAATTTGGGTGGTCGAATTTCAGGCATCTTCAATGCTAACGTCCTGCCTTTCTATGCAATGGCCTAATGCATGGCTATCATGCGTGCCTCATTGTGAGGCGAGACCTGCATGCTGACGTTGTTGAAACTTCTAAAAGATGGTCGATTCCACTCCGGGGAGGCGCTCGGTGCTGCCTTGGGTGTCAGTCGCAGTGCTGTATGGAAGCAGCTTCAGCATCTCGAGGCGGAATTGGGTCTACCTATCCATAAAGTGCGCGGCAGGGGGTATCAGTTGGCTGCGCCCCTGATACTGTTAAGTGCCGATGAAATAGCTCGGCATGTACCTGTTCCTGCATGGCCTGTTCATATCTCTGACTCCATTGACTCTACCAATGCCGAGGCATTGCGGCTGATTGAATCGGGTCGCACTGCGCCATTTCTTGTGCTTTCAGAGCAGCAAACTGCAGGCAGGGGAAGGCGCGGACGAAAGTGGGTCAGTCCTTTCGCTCAAAACGTCTACTACAGCCTTGTGATGCGGATCGAAGGCGGCATGCGTCAGTTGGAAGGGCTAAGCCTGGTGGCCGGACTTGCAGTTATGCAGGCGCTGCGCGACGCGGGTGTTCGTGGTGCAGGATTGAAGTGGCCAAATGACGTTTTGGTCGGGCAGAAAAAAATCGCCGGAATTCTCCTGGAACTGGTCGGGGATCCCGCTGACGTCTGTCACGTCGTTATTGGTATCGGCATCAACGTGAACATGCAGAAGGCGGATGAGGTCGATCAGCAATGGAGCTCCGTACAGTTGGAGAGCGGCAGTGCTGTTGATCGCAACTACCTGGTAGCGCGTCTTGGAGTGCAGCTGCAGGCTTATCTTGAGCGTCACCAGGCATCTGGATTTTCGGCAATCCAGGGTGAGTGGGAGCAAAGCCATTTATGGCAGGGCCGGCCTGTATCGCTCATCGCGGGCGTGAACCAGATTGACGGCGTGGTGCTGGGGGTCGATGGGCAAGGTGCATTGCGGTTGAGCGTGGATGGTGTTGAGAAAGTATATAGCGGTGGTGAGCTAAGCCTGAGGTTGCGTGATGATTCTTGAGCTCGACTGTGGGAATAGCTTTATCAAATGGCGGGTACTTGAGTCGGATAAGGCTCGTATCTTTGCCGAAGGTGTCGTTGGGTCGGATGCCTCGCTGATCGACAGCCTGTTCGCGCTCACGGGGCTCGCGTTAAAAGACTGCCGGCTGGTGAGTGTTCGCGCTTCGGATGAGACAAGTCAACTGGTCGCTACCCTGGTCGAGGCATTTGGCGTCAAGGTGCTGTGTGCTGCTTCGGCGAGGCAGATGGGTGGGGTGCGGAACGGGTACGAAGATTTCGAGCGCCTGGGACTGGATCGTTGGCTCGCGATGCTGGGTGGGTTTCAGCTGGCGTCGGGCGCGTGCCTGGTGCTCGATTTTGGCACCGCCGCAACAGCAGACTTCATTTCCGCAGACGGTGAGCATCTCGGCGGTTTCATTTGTCCGGGGATGCCGCTGATGCGAAATCAGCTTCGAACACATACCCGCAAAATACGCTATGACGATATCGCCGCTGAACGGGCTCTTGAGGCGCTGTCTCCAGGGCGCACAACTGTGGAGGCGGTAGAGCGCGGCTGTACGCTCATGCTGAGGGGTTTTGTGTTGACCCAGCTGGAGTTGGCTCGAAGCTATTGGGGGAGCGATTTTACCGTCTTCCTTACCGGTGGGGACGCTGAGCTCGTGGCTGACGCTGTGCCTCACGGTAGGCTTGTCCCTGATCTGGTTTTTGTTGGCTTGGCGATGGCGTGCCCTTTGTCCTGAGGTTTTTATGCGTTGGCTGTTTCTGCTTTTGCTGGTCCTCAATGTCTTCTATTACATCTGGCATCAGCAGGAGGCCCCTCTGCGCGCTAAAGATGTCACGCCTTTGGCTCTCTATCGTGGTTCTCAGCAAGATATCCGCCTGTTGAGCGAATCGGCTGATGCGATGGTTCGGCGAGACAGGGCAAAAGCGCCTGATGCGCAGGCGATGTGCTTGTATATCGGCGGTTTGCCTGATCAGAAAGAGGCTCAATCCGTTGAGCAGCGCCTCACGAGCCTGGATATCAAGGTCAGGCTGCAGTCTCTGAACCTGCCTGATGCGTCGGGATACTGGCTGCGAGTGGCCCCTGAAAGCAGGCGTCTGGCCGATGATCTGCCCTTTGAAAACCTTGCTAATGAATTCAATGAGTTAAAACATAAAATAATGCCGTGCGAAGGCATTGCAACCTTCGAATAGTTTGCATAGAATGGCGCCCGCTTCGCAGTGAAGACCTTCTAGGTCGACAGGGTGAAGTGAAGGTCAACGCAGCTAACCTCATATTTTTTAATGAGAAAATGCTTGACAGAAGGCTGGCATGATGTAGAATGCCGGCTCGCTTAGGAGGGGTTCCCGAGCGGCCAAAGGGATCAGACTGTAAATCTGACGTCTACGACTTCGAAGGTTCGAATCCTTCCCCCTCCACCATTTTAGCGTGAGCTGCAAGCTCCGCGGGTATAGTTTAGTGGTAGAACCTCAGCCTTCCAAGCTGATGATGCGGGTTCGATTCCCGCTACCCGCTCCAAGTTTGCAGGTTGTGCAAGTTGTTTCGCTCTTGTAGCTCAGTTGGTAGAGCACACCCTTGGTAAGGGTGAGGTCAGCGGTTCAAATCCGCTCAAGAGCTCCATATAACAAGGCAGATATGAAAATATCTGCCTTTGTTTTAACAGCTACCTCCGGTTGAATATGCCCTCTCTCGCTGTTTTGTTTGGGTGGGTTTCAGGTCTGCAGGGGTTTGTTGTTGTAAAGTCTTTTTCAGATCGGCATAATTGTCGGCCTGATTTTGTTTTAGGTCAGTAGCTCAATTGGCAGAGCGACGGTCTCCAAAACCGTAGGTTGGGGGTTCGATTCCCTCCTGACCTGCCAGATTCACTTGGTGTGTCTGGCTTTCTTTTCACAGGATCTTCATAGATGACTCCTAAGGCTGAAGCTCAAGGCTCTCGCTTCGATCTGCTCAAGTGGCTTGTAGTAGTCGCTGTTGTGGTTGTAGGCGTTGTTGGCAACCAGTACTACTCTGGGTCGCCAATCCTGTACCGTGTCCTCGCATTGCTCGCCCTTGCTGCTGTTGCTGCCTTTGTTGGCCTGCAGACTGCAAAAGGCAAGTCGTTTGCGGTCCTGGTGAAGGAAGCTCGTACCGAGATCCGTAAAGTCGTTTGGCCGACTCGCCAAGAAACCACGCAGACCACGTTGATCGTGGTAGCTGTTGTTCTGGTTATGGCGTTGCTGTTGTGGGGGCTTGATTCCCTGCTCGGCTGGCTTGTTTCCTTGATTGTTGGCTAAGGGTGTCCCGTGGCTAAGCGTTGGTACGTTGTGCATGCTTACTCGGGTTACGAGAAGCATGTCATGCGCTCTTTGCTAGAGCGCGTAAAGCTGGCAGGCATGGAAGATGGCTTCGGCGAAATTCTGGTTCCCACTGAAGAAGTGGTTGAAATGCGTAATGGCCAGAAACGCAAAAGCGAACGTAAGTTCTTCCCTGGCTACGTGCTGGTTCAAATGGACATGAATGAGGGTACTTGGCACTTGGTCAAGGACACTCCTCGCGTCATGGGTTTCATCGGCGGTACCGCTGATAAGCCTGCTCCGATCACTGACAAAGAAGCAGAAGCAATTCTGCGTCGCGTTGCTGATGGTAGCGACAAGCCCAAGCCGAAGACGTTGTTCGAGCCGGGTGAGGTTGTTCGTGTCACAGATGGTCCGTTCGCTGATTTTAACGGCACCGTCGAAGAAGTTAACTACGAAAAGAGCCGGATCCAAGTGGCAGTGCTCATTTTCGGTCGCTCTACTCCGGTAGAGCTAGAGTTCAGCCAGGTCGAAAAAGTCTAGCTGAGCAAGCATCCCAACCCCGCAGCCTTAGGCTGTGGGGTTTTGTCGTCACTGGGATAAACGCGCAAGTAACCGGGGAGCCTTTCGAGGCGTTCGAACCCGTAATTGGAGTGCCTCATGGCCAAGAAGATTACCGCTTACATCAAGCTGCAAGTGAAGGCCGCTCAGGCCAACCCAAGCCCACCTGTTGGTCCAGCTCTGGGTCAGCACGGCGTGAACATCATGGAGTTCTGCAAGGCCTTCAACGCCCGTACTCAGGGTATTGAGCCAGGTCTGCCGACTCCAGTGATCATCACTGTATACAGCGACCGTAGCTTCACCTTCGAAACCAAGTCGACCCCGGCTTCGGTTCTGTTGAAGAAAGCTGCTGGTCTGACTAGCGGTTCCGCTCGTCCTAACACCGTTAAGGTTGGCACCGTGACCCGTGCTCAGCTGGAAGAAATCGCGAAAACCAAAAACGCGGATCTGACTGCAGCTGATATGGATGCAGCCGTGCGTACCATCGCCGGTTCTGCTCGTAGCATGGGCCTTAACGTGGAGGGTGTGTAATGGCTAAGCTGACCAAGCGCCAAAAGGCTATCGCCGGCAAAATCGAAGCGGGCAAGTCCTACAATTTTGTAGACGCTGCTGCTCTGCTGACCGAGCTGTCGACTGTCAAGTTCAGCGAGTCTGTTGACGTTGCTGTAAACCTGGGCGTTGACCCACGTAAATCCGACCAGGTCGTTCGTAGCGCTACTGTGCTGCCACACGGTACTGGCAAGACCGTACGTGTAGCTGTCTTCACCCAAGGCCCAGCAGCTGAAGCTGCTCTGGCCGCCGGCGCCGATCGCGTTGGCATGGACGACCTGGCTGCCGAAATGAAAGGCGGCGACCTGAACTATGACGTCGTAATTGCTTCCCCGGATGCAATGCGCGTTGTAGGTCAGCTGGGTCAGATCCTTGGTCCACGTGGTCTGATGCCTAACCCTAAAGTCGGCACCGTGACTCCAGACGTAGCTACCGCGGTTAAAAACGCCAAGGCTGGTCAGGTTCGTTATCGCACCGACAAAAACGGCATCATTCACACCTCCGTTGGCAAAGTCGGCTTTGATGCCGTCAAGCTGAAGGAAAACGTTGAAGCCCTGATCGCTGATCTGAAGCGTATCAAGCCAGCTTCCTCGAAAGGTATCTACGTCAAGCGCGTTACCCTGAGCACCACTATGGGCCCAGGTCTGGTCATCGACCAAGGCTCGCTGGACGTATAAGACGCAAATTGGCGCAAGTAATTGCGCCAATTGAAAGATTGGGGTCCCTGCCTGGCGGGGGCTATCCAAGACCGTAGGCGACGCAAGTCTTAAACCACAAGCCTACGCAGATGGTGCTCCCGGTTCCTTACCGAATCAGACACCAAAACGACATCCGGCCCAGGCCAGATGAAACGGTAACAAGCAGGAGTTAAACCCGTGGCAATTAATCTCGAAGACAAGAAGGCCATCGTCGCTGAAGTCAACGAGGCTGCCAAAGCTGCTCTGTCCGCTGTCGTGGCTGATGCCCGTGGTGTGACAGTAAGCGCTATGACCGGACTCCGTAAAGAGGCTCGTGAAGCTGGCGTATACGTACGTGTTGTACGTAACACCCTGCTCAAGCGCGCTGTTGCTGACACTGAATACAGTGTCCTCAACGACGTGTTCACCGGCCCGACCCTGATTGCGTTCTCCAAGGAACATCCTGGCGCTGCTGCCCGTTTGTTCAAGGAATTCGCCAAGGGTCAGGATAAGTTCGAGATCAAGGCAGCTGCGTTCGAGGGCAAGTTCCTCGCAGCTAACCAAATCGACGTACTGGCAACACTGCCGACCCGTAACGAAGCTATTTCTCAGCTGATGAGCGTGATTCAAGGCGCTACCAGCAAGTTGGCTCGTACTCTGGCCGCAGTTCGCGAGCAAAAAGAAGCTGCCGCAGCCTAAGGCTGAGCATCTCCTCTCGCGTATTTTTGTTTATTTCGATGGCCGCGTAGGCCGTCCCCCAATTCAGGAATTACAGCAATGTCTATCTCCCAAGACGATATCCTCAACGCCGTAGCTGAAATGTCGGTTCTGCAGGTTGTTGAGCTGATCAAAGCTTTCGAAGAAAAATTCGGTGTTTCCGCTGCCGCTGCTTCGGCTGGCCCAGCTGTTGCCGCTGTTGCTGCTGAAGAGCAAACCGAATTCAACGTCATGCTGCTGGAAGCTGGCGAGAAGAAAGTAAACGTGATCAAGGCAGTACGTGAACTGACCGGTCTGGGCCTGAAAGAAGCCAAGGCAGTAGTTGACGGCGCCCCTGCCCAGGTTCTGGAAGCAGTGTCGAAAGACGCAGCTGACAAAGCTAAAGCAGTGCTGGAAGAAGCAGGCGCTAAAGTCGAGCTGAAGTAAGCATCGACCTTGCGTCTCCAGCCCAAGCGTTAAGCTGAAGGCTGATGGCTGGTGGCTCTTGCCACCGGCCTTTTTCCGTTATTGGCAATCGACTCGGTCGTCGCCTATAACGCGCTGTAACCACCCGATGCGGTGGCGCAAACCATGGGGTTTGCAAGATTTTCTGGCTGCTCCCGTCGGGAGGGGCCAAACAAGCAGGTGACCAAGCTGGGGAACGCTGATGGCTTACTCATATACTGAGAAAAAACGTATCCGCAAGGACTTTAGCAAGTTGCCGGACGTCATGGATGTCCCGTACCTTCTGGCTATCCAGCTGGATTCGTATCGTGAATTCTTGCAGGCGGGAGCGACCAAAGATCAGTTCCGCGACGTGGGCCTGCATGCGGCCTTCAAATCCGTTTTCCCGATCATCAGCTACTCCGGCAATGCTGCGCTGGAGTACGTCGGTTATCGCCTGGGCGAACCGGCATTTGATGTCAAAGAATGCGTGTTGCGCGGTGTTACGTACGCCGTACCTTTGCGGGTAAAAGTCCGTCTGATCATCTTCGACAAAGAGTCGTCGAACAAAGCGATCAAGGACATCAAAGAGCAAGAAGTCTACATGGGTGAAATCCCCCTGATGACTGAGAACGGTACCTTCGTTATCAACGGTACCGAGCGCGTTATCGTTTCCCAGTTGCACCGTTCCCCGGGCGTGTTCTTTGACCACGACCGCGGCAAGACGCACAGCTCCGGCAAGCTCCTGTACTCCGCGCGGATCATTCCGTACCGCGGTTCGTGGTTGGACTTCGAGTTCGACCCGAAAGACTGCGTGTTCGTGCGTATCGACCGTCGTCGCAAGCTGCCGGCCTCGGTACTGCTGCGCGCGCTCGGCTATACCACTGAGCAAGTGCTGGACGCTTTCTACACCACTAACGTATTCCACCTGAGCGGCGAAACCCTCAGCCTGGAACTGGTGCCTCAGCGCCTGCGTGGTGAGATTGCCGTTCTGGACATCCAGGACGAAAAAGGCAAGGTCATCGTTGAAGCCGGCCGCCGTATTACCGCGCGCCACATCAACCAGATCGAAAAAGCCGGTATCAAGACGCTGGAAGTGCCTCTGGACTACGTCCTGGGTCGCACCACCGCCAAGGTCATCGTGCACCCGGCCACCGGCGAAATCCTGGCTGAATGCAACACCGAGCTGAACACCGAGATCCTGGCGAAAATCGCCAAGTCCCAGGTTGTTCGCATCGAGACCCTGTACACCAACGACATCGACTGCGGCCCGTTCGTCTCCGACACCCTGAAGATCGACTCCACCAGCAACCAATTGGAAGCGCTGGTCGAGATCTATCGCATGATGCGTCCTGGCGAGCCACCAACCAAAGACGCTGCCGAGACCCTGTTCAACAACCTGTTCTTCAGCCCTGAGCGCTATGACCTGTCTGCGGTCGGCCGGATGAAGTTCAACCGTCGTATCGGTCGTACCGAGATCGAAGGTTCGGGCGTGCTGTGCAAGGAAGACATCGTCGCGGTACTGAAGACCCTGGTCGACATCCGTAACGGCAAAGGCATCGTCGATGACATCGACCACCTGGGTAACCGTCGTGTTCGCTGCGTAGGCGAAATGGCCGAGAACCAGTTCCGCGTTGGCCTGGTACGTGTTGAGCGTGCGGTCAAAGAGCGTCTGTCGATGGCCGAAAGCGAAGGCCTGATGCCGCAAGACCTGATCAACGCCAAGCCAGTGGCTGCGGCGGTGAAAGAGTTCTTCGGTTCCAGCCAGCTCTCGCAGTTCATGGACCAGAACAACCCGCTCTCCGAGATCACCCACAAGCGCCGTGTTTCCGCACTGGGCCCGGGCGGTCTGACTCGTGAGCGTGCAGGCTTTGAAGTTCGTGACGTACACCCGACTCACTACGGTCGTGTATGCCCGATTGAAACGCCGGAAGGTCCGAACATCGGTCTGATCAACTCCCTGGCTGCCTATGCGCGCACCAACCAGTACGGCTTCCTCGAGAGCCCGTACCGCGTGGTGAAAGACGCACTGGTCACCGACGAGATCGTGTTCCTGTCCGCCATCGAAGAAGCTGATCACGTGATCGCTCAGGCTTCGGCCACGATGAACGACAAGAAAATGCTGATCGACGAGCTGGTAGCTGTTCGTCACTTGAACGAGTTCACCGTCAAGGCGCCGGAAGACGTCACCTTGATGGACGTATCGCCGAAGCAGGTAGTTTCGGTTGCAGCGTCGCTGATCCCGTTCCTGGAGCACGATGACGCCAACCGTGCGTTGATGGGTTCCAACATGCAGCGTCAAGCTGTACCGACCCTGCGCGCTGACAAGCCGCTGGTAGGTACCGGCATGGAGCGTAACGTAGCCCGTGACTCCGGCGTTTGCGTCGTGGCTCGTCGTGGCGGCGTGATCGACTCCGTTGATGCCAGCCGTATCGTGGTTCGTGTTGCCGATGACGAAGTTGAAACTGGCGAAGCCGGTGTCGACATCTACAACCTGACCAAATACACCCGCTCCAACCAGAACACCTGCATCAACCAGCGTCCGCTGGTCAGCAAGGGTGATCGGGTTCAGCGCAGCGACATCATGGCAGACGGTCCGTCCACCGATATGGGTGAGCTGGCACTGGGTCAGAACATGCGCATCGCGTTCATGGCCTGGAACGGTTACAACTTCGAAGACTCCATCTGCCTGTCCGAGCGTGTGGTTCAGGAAGATCGCTTCACCACGATCCACATTCAGGAACTGACCTGTGTGGCGCGTGACACCAAGCTTGGGCCAGAGGAAATCACTGCAGACATCCCGAACGTGGGTGAAGCTGCACTGAACAAGCTGGACGAAGCCGGTATCGTTTACGTAGGTGCTGAAGTTGGCGCAGGCGACATTCTGGTAGGTAAGGTCACTCCGAAAGGCGAGACCCAACTGACTCCGGAAGAGAAGCTGTTGCGTGCCATCTTCGGTGAAAAAGCCAGCGACGTTAAAGACACTTCCCTGCGTGTACCTACCGGTACCAAGGGCACTGTCATCGACGTACAGGTCTTCACCCGTGACGGCGTTGAGCGTGATGCTCGTGCACTGTCCATCGAGAAGACCCAACTCGACGAGATCCGCAAGGATCTGAACGAAGAGTTCCGTATCGTTGAAGGCGCGACCTTCGAACGTCTGCGTTCCGCCCTGGTAGGCCACAAGGCTGAAGGCGGCGCAGGTCTGAAGAAAGGTCAGGACATCACCGACGAAGTACTCGACGGTCTTGAGCACGGGCAGTGGTTCAAACTGCGCATGGCTGAAGATGCTCTGAACGAGCAGCTCGAGAAGGCCCAGGCCTACATCGTCGATCGTCGCCGTCTGCTGGACGACAAGTTCGAAGACAAGAAGCGCAAACTGCAGCAGGGCGATGACCTGGCTCCAGGCGTGCTGAAAATCGTCAAGGTTTACCTGGCAATCCGTCGCCGCATCCAGCCGGGCGACAAGATGGCCGGTCGTCACGGTAACAAAGGTGTGGTCTCCGTGATCATGCCGGTTGAAGACATGCCGCACGATGCCAATGGCACCCCGGTCGATGTCGTCCTCAACCCGTTGGGCGTACCTTCGCGTATGAACGTTGGTCAGATCCTTGAAACCCACCTGGGCCTCGCGGCCAAAGGTCTGGGCGAGAAGATCAACCGTATGATCGAAGAGCAGCGCAAGGTTGCGGACCTGCGCAAGTTCCTGCACGAGATCTACAACGAGATCGGCGGTCGCAACGAAGAGCTGGACACCTTCTCCGACCAGGAAATCCTGGATCTGGCGAAGAACCTGCGCGGCGGCGTTCCAATGGCTACCCCGGTGTTCGACGGTGCCAAGGAAAGCGAAATCAAGGCCATGCTGAAACTGGCAGACCTGCCAGAAAGCGGCCAGATGCAGCTGTTCGACGGCCGTACCGGCAACAAGTTTGAGCGCCCGGTTACTGTTGGCTACATGTACATGCTGAAGCTGAACCACTTGGTAGACGACAAGATGCACGCTCGTTCTACCGGTTCGTACAGCCTGGTTACCCAGCAGCCGCTGGGTGGTAAGGCTCAGTTCGGTGGTCAGCGTTTCGGGGAGATGGAGGTCTGGGCACTGGAAGCATACGGTGCTGCTTACACTCTGCAAGAAATGCTCACAGTGAAGTCGGACGATGTGAACGGTCGGACCAAGATGTACAAAAACATCGTGGACGGCGATCACCGTATGGAGCCGGGCATGCCCGAGTCTTTCAACGTGTTGATCAAAGAAATTCGTTCCCTCGGCATCGATATCGATCTGGAAACCGAATAACACGTGACGCGAATCGAGAGCGGGGCTGTTTAGCCCGCTCTCTGCTCCGCCAGGAGGAAAGGCCTTGAAAGACCTACTGAATTTGCTGAAAAACCAGGGTCAAGTCGAAGAGTTCGACGCCATCCGTATTGGGTTGGCATCGCCTGAGATGATCCGTTCGTGGTCGTTCGGTGAAGTTAAAAAGCCGGAAACCATCAACTACCGTACGTTCAAACCAGAGCGTGACGGCCTGTTCTGCGCCAAGATCTTTGGCCCGGTAAAGGATTACGAGTGCCTGTGCGGTAAGTACAAGCGCTTGAAGCACCGTGGTGTGATCTGCGAGAAGTGCGGCGTTGAAGTTGCACTGGCCAAGGTTCGTCGTGAGCGCATGGCGCACATCGAGCTGGCTTCGCCGGTTGCCCACATCTGGTTCCTGAAATCACTGCCGTCCCGTATCGGCTTGCTGATGGACATGACCCTGCGTGATATCGAACGCGTTCTCTACTTCGAGAGCTATGTCGTTATCGATCCAGGCATGACCACCCTTGAAAAGGGTCAGCTGCTGAACGACGAGCAGTACTTCGAAGCGCTGGAAGAGTTCGGCGACGATTTCGATGCCCGCATGGGTGCCGAAGCTGTCCGCGAACTGCTGCACGCTATCGACCTGGAACACGAGATTGGCCGTCTGCGTGAAGAAATTCCGCAAACCAACTCCGAAACCAAGATCAAGAAGCTGTCCAAGCGTCTGAAGTTGATGGAAGCCTTCCAGGGTTCCGGCAACTTGCCAGAGTGGATGGTGCTGACCGTTCTGCCGGTTCTGCCGCCAGACCTGCGTCCGCTGGTACCGTTGGATGGCGGTCGCTTCGCGACTTCCGACCTCAACGACCTGTACCGTCGCGTGATCAACCGTAACAACCGCTTGAAGCGTCTGCTCGACCTGTCCGCTCCGGACATCATCGTGCGCAACGAAAAGCGTATGTTGCAGGAAGCTGTCGATGCCCTTCTCGACAACGGTCGTCGTGGCCGCGCTATCACCGGTTCGAACAAGCGTCCTCTGAAATCCCTGGCTGACATGATCAAGGGTAAGCAGGGTCGTTTCCGTCAGAACTTGCTCGGTAAGCGTGTTGACTACTCCGGTCGTTCGGTAATTACCGTAGGCCCGACCCTGCGTCTGCACCAGTGCGGTCTGCCGAAGAAGATGGCTCTCGAGCTGTTCAAGCCGTTCATTTTCGGCAAGCTGGAAATGCGTGGTCTCGCGACCACCATCAAAGCTGCCAAGAAAATGGTCGAGCGCGAGCTGCCAGAGGTTTGGGACGTTCTCGCTGAAGTGATCCGTGAACACCCGGTTCTCCTCAACCGTGCACCGACCCTTCACCGTCTGGGTATCCAGGCGTTTGAACCAGTACTGATCGAAGGTAAGGCTATCCAGCTGCACCCGCTGGTCTGTGCTGCGTACAACGCCGACTTCGACGGCGACCAAATGGCCGTGCACGTACCGCTGACGCTGGAAGCCCAGCTGGAAGCGCGTGCGTTGATGATGTCGACCAACAACATTCTGTCGCCAGCCAACGGTGAGCCAATCATCGTTCCGTCGCAGGACGTTGTATTGGGTCTGTACTACATGACTCGTGAAGCGATCAACGCCAAGGGCGAAGGTCGTGTGTTCGCGGATCTGCAGGAAGTTGACCGTGTGTTCCGTGCCGGCGAAGCCGCACTGCACGCCAAGGTTAAAGTCCGCATCCACGAAACCATCAACGATCGTGACGGTGGCAGCGTCAAGAACACCCGTATCGTCGACACCACTGTCGGCCGTGCGCTGCTGTTCCAGGTTGTTCCACCTGGCCTGTCGTACGACGTGGTCAACCAGCCAATGAAGAAAAAGGCGATCTCCAAGCTGATCAACCAGTGCTACCGCGTGGTTGGTTTGAAAGAGACCGTTATCTTCGCTGACCAGTTGATGTACACCGGTTTTGCTTATTCGACCATTTCCGGCGTTTCCATCGGTGTTAACGACTTCGTTATCCCGGACGAGAAAGCCGCCATCATCGGTGCTGCCACCGATGAAGTGAAAGAGATCGAAAGCCAGTACGCCTCCGGCCTGGTAACCCAGGGCGAGAAGTACAACAAAGTGATCGACCTTTGGTCCAAGGCCAACGACGAAGTGTCGAAGGCGATGATGTCGAACCTCTCGAAAGAGCGTGTTATCGACCGTCATGGCGTGGAAGTCGATCAAGAGTCGTTCAACTCGATGTACATGATGGCCGACTCGGGCGCACGGGGTTCTGCTGCGCAGATCCGTCAGCTCGCCGGTATGCGTGGCCTGATGGCCAAGCCGGACGGTTCCATCATCGAAACGCCGATTACTGCGAACTTCCGTGAAGGTTTGAGCGTACTTCAGTACTTCATCTCGACTCACGGTGCTCGTAAAGGTCTGGCGGATACCGCGTTGAAAACCGCTAACTCCGGTTACCTGACTCGTCGTCTGGTAGACGTTGCGCAAGACTTGGTTGTGACTGAAGTTGACTGCGGCACCGAACACGGTCTGCTGATGACTCCGCACATCGAAGGCGGCGACGTTGTAGAACCGTTGGGTGAGCGCGTACTGGGTCGAGTAATCGCCCGTGACGTATTCAAGCCAGGTACCGAGGAAGTCATCGTTCCTGCCGGCACCCTGGTAGACGAGAAGTGGGTCGAGTTCATCGAACTCAACAGCATCGACGAAGTGATTGTTCGCTCGCCGATCAGCTGCGAAACCCGCTACGGCATTTGTGCCAAGTGCTACGGCCGTGACTTGGCTCGTGGTCACCAGGTGAACATCGGTGAAGCGGTCGGCGTTATCGCTGCCCAGTCCATCGGTGAGCCGGGTACCCAGCTGACCATGCGTACGTTCCACATCGGTGGTGCGGCAAGCCGGACCTCCGCAGCCGACAGCGTTCAGGTGAAGAATGGCGGTACCGTCCGTCTGCACAACCTGAAGCACGTTGAGCGAGTGGATGGCCACCTGGTTGCTGTGTCCCGCTCCGGTGAGCTGGCAATCGCTGATGACTACGGTCGTGAGCGTGAGCGTTACAAGCTGCCGTACGGTGCTGTGATTTCGGTTAAAGAAGGTGACAAGGTCGACGCTGGCGCAATCGTGGCCAAGTGGGATCCGCACACTCACCCAATCGTTACCGAAATGAAAGGTACCGTGACCTACGTGGGCATGGAAGAAGGCATCACGATCAAGCGTCAGACTGACGAATTGACCGGTATGACCAACATTGAAGTACTCGACGCCAAAGACCGTCCAGCTGCAGGCAAAGATATCCGTCCTGCCGTGAAGATGGTTGATGACAACGGCAAGGATCTGTTGCTGCCAGGCACTGACGTTATCGCTCAGTACTTCCTGCCAGCCAACGCCCTGGTCGGTGTTGCGGATGGTGCGAAGATCGCGATCGGTGATGTTATCGCTCGTATCCCGCAAGAAACTTCGAAGACCCGTGACATCACCGGTGGTCTGCCGCGTGTTGCCGACTTGTTCGAAGCTCGTCGTCCGAAAGAAGCGTCGATTCTGGCTGAAGTCAGCGGCACCATTGCGTTCGGTAAAGAGACCAAGGGCAAGCGCCGCCTGGTTATCACCCCGAACGACGGTAGCGATCCGTACGAAGAGCTGATTCCGAAGTGGCGTCACCTGAACGTCTTCGAAGGCGAACAGGTAAACCGCGGCGAAGTTATCTCCGACGGCCCGAGCGATCCACACGACATCCTGCGTCTGCTGGGTGTGAGTGCGCTGGCCAAGTACATCGTTAACGAGATCCAGGACGTTTACCGTCTGCAAGGCGTGAAGATCAACGATAAGCACATCGAGACCATCCTGCGTCAGATGCTGCGTAAAGTTGAAATCGCTGAATCCGGCGATTCGAGTTTCATCAAGGGCGACCAGATGGAACTGACTCACGTACTGGTAGAGAACGAGCGCCTGGCGAACGACGAGAAATTCGTTTCCAAGTTCACTCGTGTGTTGCTGGGTATCACCAAGGCGTCGTTGTCCACTGAGTCGTTCATCTCGGCGGCCTCCTTCCAGGAGACCACTCGCGTACTGACCGAAGCAGCGGTAACCGGCAAGCGCGATTACCTGCGCGGCCTGAAAGAAAACGTGGTTGTGGGTCGTCTGATCCCGGCCGGTACCGGTTTGGCCTACCACAGCGAGCGTAAGCGTCGCCGTGAACTCGACAAGCCGTTGCGCGTAAGCGCCAGTGAAGTGGAAGCTGCACTGACCGAAGCGCTGAACTCAAGCGGTAACTGAGTTCTGCGGTAAATAAGACCGGGCCCTGGCAGCCCCGTTCGTCGGATCGAGACAGATTTGTCCCGGTTCGATGGAAGGGGAGGTCGGGGCCTTGCCTTGACTGGGGACAAGATCCTCTTTAGACTCTTGTACCCCTAAATTTGGCGGGAATTCGTTCCTGCCATTTTGCTTTTCTTGCAAGACAATAGCGTCGCAAGACAACAGTGGAGCTAGTAGATGGCAACTATCAACCAGCTGGTACGTCAGCCGCGTAAGCGTATCGTCGAGAAATCCGACGTGCCTGCGCTGCAGAACTGCCCGCAACGTCGTGGCGTATGCACTCGCGTGTATACCACTACGCCGAAAAAACCTAACTCGGCACTGCGTAAAGTATGCCGTGTGCGCCTGACCAACGGTTTCGAGGTTTCCTCGTACATCGGCGGTGAAGGTCACAACCTGCAAGAGCACAGCGTGGTACTGATCCGCGGCGGTCGTGTAAAAGACTTGCCAGGTGTTCGTTACCACACCGTACGCGGCTCCTTGGATACTTCCGGCGTTAAAGGTCGTAACCAGGGTCGTTCGAAGTACGGTACCAAGAAGCCTAAGTAGTAGCGGCTTTTTGTAAAACTGAATCATCTTATTTTCTGAGTCGATAAGAGTAAGGTCGGAGGCGTCCCGAAAGGGCACCGATTCCGAGCGAACCTGAAGACCGTTTGAGGGCTTATCCATGCCAAGAAGACGCGTAGCAGCCAAGCGCGAAGTGCTTGACGATCCAAAATACGGAAGCCAAATCCTGGCCAAGTTCATGAACCACGTAATGGAAAGCGGCAAGAAAGCCGTTGCCGAGCGTATCGTTTATGGCGCGCTGGAAAAGGTTAAAGAACGCAAGAACAGCGACCCCCTGGAAATCTTCGAGAAAGCTCTCGACGCCATCGCTCCGCTGGTCGAAGTGAAGTCGCGCCGTGTAGGCGGTGCTACTTACCAGGTTCCGGTTGAAGTTCGCCCGTCCCGTCGTAACGCTTTGGCAATGCGCTGGTTGGTAGACTTCGCCCGTAAGCGCGGCGAGAAGTCTATGGCCCTGCGTTTGGCTGGCGAACTGTTGGACGCTGCTGAAGGTAAAGGTGCTGCTGTTAAGAAGCGTGAAGACGTGCACCGTATGGCTGAAGCCAACAAAGCTTTCTCGCACTACCGCTTCTAATTCTAGCTTCACTAATTTTGCGAGGGCTTTATGGCTCGTACTACTCCGATTAGCCGCTACCGTAACATCGGTATCGTTGCTCACGTGGATGCTGGTAAAACCACCACCACCGAGCGCGTACTGTTTTACACCGGCAAAAGTCACAAAATGGGCGAGGTGCATGACGGCGCCGCGACCACAGACTGGATGGTTCAGGAGCAGGAGCGTGGTATTACCATTACTTCTGCTGCTATTACCGCCTTCTGGAAAGGTTCCGAGAAGCAGTACAAGGACGAGCACCGCTTCAACGTAATCGATACCCCGGGCCACGTAGACTTCACCATTGAAGTTGAGCGTTCCCTGCGTGTACTCGACGGCGCTGTCGTTGTGTTCTGCGGTACTTCGGGTGTTGAGCCTCAGTCGGAAACCGTATGGCGTCAGGCCAACAAGTACGGCGTTCCACGTCTTGTTTACGTAAACAAGATGGACCGTGCTGGTGCCAACTTCCTGCGCGTGATCGGTCAGATCAAACAGCGTCTGGGTCACACTCCGGTGCCAATCCAGTTGGCTATCGGTTCCGAAGACAACTTCCAGGGTCAGATCGATCTGATCAACATGGAAGCTGTTTACTGGAATGACGCTGACAAAGGCATGGTTCCTGTTCGTAAGCCTATCCCTGCAGAACTGCAGGAGCTGGCTGACGAGTGGCGTAACAACATGGTTGAGGCTGCTGCTGAAGCCAGCGAAGAGCTGATGAACAAGTACCTCGAAGGTGAAGAGCTCACCAACGTGGAAATCAAGGCCGCTCTGCGTCAGCGTACTATCGCTGGTGAGATCGTTCTGGCTGTTTGCGGTTCTTCCTTCAAGAACAAGGGTGTTCCCCTGGTTCTCGACGCCGTTATCGACTACCTGCCTGCTCCAACCGACATTCCTGCTATCAAGGGTACCAACCCTGATAACGAGGAAGAAGAGATGGAGCGTCACGCCGATGACAGCGAGCCGTTCTCGGCTCTGGCGTTCAAGATCGCTACTGACCCATTCGTGGGTACTTTGACCTTCGTCCGCGTTTACTCGGGCGTGTTGGCCTCCGGCGACGGCGTGATCAACTCGGTTAAAGGCAAGAAAGAGCGTGTGGGTCGTATGGTGCAAATGCACGCAAACGCCCGTGAAGAGATCAAGGAAGTACGTGCTGGTGACATCGCGGCCCTGATCGGCATGAAGGACGTCACCACTGGTGAGACCTTGTGCGACGCTGCCAAGCCAATCATCCTGGTTCGCATGGACTTCCCGGAGCCGGTTATTTCGGTTGCCGTTGAGCCTAAGACCAAGGATGACCAGGAAAAAATGGGTATCGCTCTGGGCAAGCTTGCTCAGGAAGATCCATCTTTCCGCGTCAAGACTGATGAAGAGACTGGTCAAACGATCATCTCCGGCATGGGCGAGCTTCACCTGGACATCCTGGTTGACCGGATGCGCCGTGAGTTCAACGTCGAAGCCAACATCGGTAAGCCTCAGGTTTCCTATCGTGAGCGCATCACGAAGAACTGCGAAATCGAAGGCAAATTCGTTCGTCAGTCCGGCGGTCGTGGCCAGTTCGGCCATTGCTGGATCCGTTTTGCTCCTGCTGATGAAGGTCAGGAAGGTCTGCAATTCGTGAACGAAGTAGTGGGCGGTGTTGTTCCTAAGGAATACATCCCGGCTATCCAGAAGGGTATCGAAGAGCAGATGAAGAACGGTGTTGTTGCCGGCTATCCGCTCATCGGCCTGAAGGCGACCGTTTTTGACGGTTCTTACCACGACGTCGACTCCAACGAGATGGCGTTTAAGGTGGCTGCTTCCATGGCTACCAAGCAACTGGCCCAGAAGGGCGGTGGTGAGTTGCTTGAGCCAATCATGGCAGTAGAAGTCGTTACGCCTGAAGACTACATGGGTGACGTGATGGGCGACCTTAACCGTCGTCGCGGCATGATCTTGGGTATGGAAGATACGGTTTCCGGCAAAGTGATTCGTGCCGAGGTTCCGTTGGGCGAGATGTTCGGTTATGCGACCGACGTTCGTTCCATGTCTCAGGGTCGCGCAAGCTACTCTATGGAATTCAAAAAATACAACACAGCTCCGGCGCACATCGCTGAAACTGTATCCAAAAAACAAGGCTGATTCAGTCCTTTAGGCAAGGAGTTAATTGTCGTGGCTAAAGAAAAATTTGATCGTTCCCTACCGCACGTAAACGTTGGCACTATCGGCCACGTTGACCACGGTAAAACCACTCTGACCGCTGCTCTGACTCGCGTCTGCTCCGAAGTTTTCGGTTCGGCTCGTGTTGACTTCGACAAGATCGACAGCGCACCAGAAGAAAAAGCTCGTGGTATCACCATCAACACCGCGCACGTTGAGTACAACTCGCTGATCCGTCACTACGCTCACGTTGACTGCCCAGGTCACGCTGACTATGTGAAGAACATGATCACCGGTGCTGCCCAGATGGACGGCGCGATCCTGGTTTGCTCGGCCGCTGATGGTCCGATGCCACAAACCCGTGAGCACATCCTGCTGTCCCGTCAGGTAGGCGTTCCGTACATCGTGGTTTTCCTGAACAAGGCTGACCTGGTAGACGACGCTGAGCTGCTGGAACTGGTTGAGATGGAAGTGCGCGATCTGCTGAGCACTTACGACTTCCCGGGCGACGACACTCCGATCATCATCGGTTCTGCTCGTATGGCTCTGGACGGTCTTGACGACAACGAAATGGGCACCACTGCCGTTCGTAAACTGGTTGAGACTCTGGACAGCTACATCCCAGATCCAGTTCGTGTTATCGACAAGCCGTTCCTGATGCCAATCGAAGACGTATTCTCGATCTCCGGTCGTGGTACTGTTGTGACTGGTCGTATCGAGCGCGGTATCGTTAAGGTTCAAGATCCACTGGAAATCGTTGGTCTGCGTGACACTACCGTCACCACCTGCACCGGTGTTGAAATGTTCCGTAAACTGCTCGACGAAGGTCGTGCAGGCGAGAACTGCGGCGTTCTGCTGCGTGGTACCAAGCGTGACGACGTTGAGCGTGGCCAGGTTCTGGTCAAGCCAGGTTCGGTTAAGCCGCACACTACCTTCGAAGCTGAAGTGTACGTGTTGAGCAAAGAAGAAGGCGGTCGTCACACTCCGTTCTTCAAAGGCTACCGTCCACAGTTCTACTTCCGGACCACTGACGTGACCGGTAACTGCGAACTGCCGGAAGGCGTTGAAATGGTAATGCCAGGCGACAACATCAAAATGGTTGTCACCCTGATCAAAACCATCGCAATGGAAGATGGTCTGCGTTTCGCTATCCGTGAAGGCGGTCGTACCGTCGGCGCTGGCGTCGTAGCCAAAATCATCGCTTAATAAGTGATGACTTGAAAAAGCCCCCGCTCAGCGGGGGCTTTTTTATTGAGTTGACACCCATATGGGGCGTCTATAGAATTGCGCCTCCTTTTAACGGGCGTGTTGCGCTCGCTGGGAATAGCAGCCGGAGTCTGAAATCCAATGGCAAATCAGCAAATTCGTATCAGGTTGAAGGCTTTTGACCACAAACTGATCGACCAATCCACCCAGGAAATCGTGGAAACCGCGAAACGTACTGGTGCTCAAGTGCGTGGTCCAATTCCACTGCCTACCCGTAAAGAGCGGTTCACCGTTCTGGTCTCCCCGCACGTCAACAAAGACGCGCGTGACCAGTACGAGATCCGTACTCATAAGCGCGTGCTGGACATCGTCCTGCCAACGGATAAAACCGTTGATGCACTTATGAAGCTTGATCTGGCGGCCGGTGTGGAAGTACAGATCAGCCTCGGCTAAGACTTGGGTCTTAGTCGTGTAACGCTCTGAAATGGGCGGCCATAGCGGGTGAAAGCCCCGTACACTCATGAGGTTTACAACATGACTATTGGTGTAGTCGGTCGTAAATGCGGTATGACCCGTATTTTCACCGAAGAAGGTGTCTCCATTCCGGTCACGGTCATTGAGATCGAACCGAATCGCGTCACCCAGTTTAAAACTGAAGAAACCGATGGCTATCGTGCAGTGCAAGTCACTGTCGGCGAGCGTCGTGCTTCGCGTGTGACTGCTGCTCAAGCAGGTCACTTCGCTAAAGCAAACGTTGCAGCTGGTCGTACTGTCATGGAGTTCCGTCTAGAAGACGGCGACTACCAGGCTGGCGATCTGATCAACGCTGAAATCTTCGCCGCTGGTCAACTGGTTGATGTAACCGGTCAGTCCAAGGGTAAAGGCTTCCAGGGTACGATCAAGCGTTGGAATTTCCGTGGCCAAGACAACACTCACGGTAACTCCGTTTCCCACCGCGTCCCGGGCTCTATTGGCCAGTGCCAGACTCCTGGTCGTGTATTCAAGGGCAAAAAAATGTCCGGTCATATGGGCGCTGAGCGCGTGACCGTGCAGTCCCTCGAAGTAGTGCGCGTCGACGCTGAACGCAATCTGTTGTTGGTCAAGGGTGCTGTTCCTGGCGCTACTGGCGGCAACCTGGTTGTACGTCCAGCGGCCAAGGCTCGCGGTTAAGGGGAAGCTGACATGCAATTAAACGTAAATGACGCTCAAGCGATCGAAGTTTCCGAACTGACATTTGGCGGCGAATTCAACGAGACGCTGGTTCACCAAGCAGTCGTGGCCTACATGGCCGGCGGCCGTCAAGGTAGCAAGCAGCAAAAGACCCGTTCCGACGTTCGTGGTGGCGGTAAGCGCCCTTGGCGTCAGAAAGGTACTGGCCGCGCTCGTGCCGGTACTATCCGTAGCCCAATCTGGCGTGGCGGCGGTACCACTTTCGCAGCACGTCCACAGGATCACACCCAGAAGCTCAACAAGAAGATGTATCGCGCAGCACTGCGCTCCATCCTTGCTGAACTCGTGCGTACTGATCGTCTGGTCGTGGTTCAGGACTTCGCTGTTGAAGCGCCGAAAACCAAAGATCTGCTGAACAAGCTGAACGGCATGGGCCTGACTGACGTCCTGATCGTGTCTGAAGCTGTTGATCAGAACCTGTACCTGGCTGCTCGCAACCTGCCACACGTTGATGTACGTGACGTGCAAGGTTCCGATCCAGTTAGTCTGATCGCATACGACAAGGTGTTGATCACCGTGTCGGCCGTGAAGAAATTCGAGGAGCTGCTGGGATGAACCAGGAACGCGTATTTAAAGTTCTGCTTGGCCCGCACGTTTCCGAAAAGGCTACGGTTCTGGCTGACAAGAAAGGCCAGTTCGTTTTCAAGGTTGCAACTGACGCAACCAAGCTGGAAATCAAGAAGGCCGTCGAAAGCCTGTTCAGCGTGAAAGTAGAGCGTGTTACTACCCTGAATGTTCTGGGTAAGAGCAAGCGCACTGCTCGCGGTCTGGGCAAGCGTAATGACTGGAAGAAGGCAGTTATCTCCCTTCAGCCAGGCCAAGATCTCGATTTCAGCAGCAGTGCTGAGTAAGGAAGGGGTGCATCATGGCAATCGTTAAATGCAAACCGACTTCCCCTGGCCGCCGTTTTGTGGTCAAGGTGGTCAACCAGGAGCTGCATAAAGGCGCTCCTCACGCACCGCTGCTCGAGAAGAAATCGAAGACTGGTGGTCGTAACAACAATGGTCGTATTACCACTCGTCACATCGGTGGTGGCCATAAGCAGCATTATCGTCTGGTCGACTTCCGTCGCAACGACAAAGATGGCATCGCTGCCACTGTCGAGCGTATCGAATACGATCCAAACCGTACTGCTCACATCGCTCTGCTGCTGTACGCAGATGGCGAGCGTCGCTACATCATCGCCCCTAAAGGCGTGAGTGCTGGTGACCAGCTGATCGCAGGTGCTTTGGCACCGATCAAGCCGGGCAACGCTCTGCAACTGCGCAACATTCCAGTTGGTAGCACCGTACACGGCATCGAATTGAAGCCGGGTAAAGGCGCGCAAATCGCTCGTTCCGCTGGTGCTTCGGCTCAGCTGATCGCTCGTGAAGGTGTCTACGTGACCCTGCGTCTGCGCTCTGGTGAAATGCGTAAAGTATTGGCTGAATGCCGTGCGACCCTGGGCGAAGTCTCGAACTCCGAGCACAGCCTGCGTTCGCTGGGTAAAGCTGGTGCCAAACGCTGGCGTGGCGTTCGCCCAACCGTTCGTGGTGTTGCCATGAACCCGGTTGACCACCCACACGGTGGTGGTGAAGGTCGTACCTCTGGTGGTCGTCATCCGGTATCGCCATGGGGCTTCCCGACTAAGGGCGCGAAGACTCGTGGTAATAAGCGTACCGACAAAATGATCGTCCGTCGTCGCAAGTAAATAGAGGGATACGACAGTGCCACGTTCTCTGAAAAAAGGTCCTTTTATTGATCTTCACCTACTGAAGAAGATCGAAGTGGCGGCGGAAAAGAACGATCGCAAACCGGTGAAAACCTGGTCGCGTCGTTCGATGATCCTGCCACAAATGGTCGGTCTGACCATTGCAGTGCATAACGGTCGTCAACATGTTCCAGTTCTCGTGAACGAAGACATGGTCGGCCACAAACTAGGCGAGTTTGCCGGTACCCGCACATATCGTGGGCACGTGGCAGACAAGAAAGCCAAGCGTTAAGGGGTAAGGAACGATGGAAGTAGCCGCTAAGTTGTCGGGCGCTCGAATCTCCGCCCAGAAAGCCCGCTTGGTCGCCGACCAGATCCGCGGGAAGAAGGTGGGCGAAGCGCTCAACCTGTTGGCTTTCAGCAGTAAGAAAGCCGCCGAGATCATCAAGAAAGTGCTGGAGTCGGCCGTAGCCAACGCCGAGCACAACGAAGGCGCAGACGTTGATGACCTGAAGGTCAGCACCGTTTTCGTCAACGAAGGGCGTTCGCTGAAGCGCATCATGCCTCGTGCCAAAGGCCGAGCTGATCGCATCGTCAAGCGGTCTTGCCATATCACTGTCAAGGTTGCTGACAAGTAACGGAGTCGAAGAGATGGGTCAGAAAGTACATCCCATTGGCATTCGCCTGGGAATCGTCAAGGAGCACACCTCCGTCTGGTACGCAGACGGTCGGACTTATGCGGACTACTTGTTCGCTGATCTGAAGGTGCGTGAGTATCTCCAAGACAAACTAAAAAGCGCGTCCGTGAGCCGTATCGATATCCATCGTCCAGCTCAAACTGCACGTATCACCATCCACACCGCTCGTCCAGGTATCGTTATCGGGAAGAAAGGTGAAGATGTTGAGAAACTGCGTCAGGACCTGACCAAGCAAATGGGTGTGCCTGTGCACATCAATATCGAAGAGATCCGCAAGCCGGAGCTCGACGGTATGCTGGTTGCGCAGAGCGTAGCTCAGCAGCTGGAGCGTCGCGTTATGTTCCGTCGCGCTATGAAGCGCGCAGTACAGAACGCCATGCGCATTGGTGCCAAAGGCATCAAAATCCAAGTGAGCGGTCGTCTCGGCGGTGCTGAAATCGCACGTACTGAATGGTATCGCGAAGGTCGTGTGCCACTGCACACCCTGCGTGCCGACATCGACTATGCCAACTACGAAGCTCACACCACCTACGGTGTGATCGGTGTAAAGGTTTGGATCTTCAAAGGCGAAGTAATTGGTGGTCGCCAAGAAGAACTGAAACCACAAGCACCAGCGCCTCGTAAAAAAGCTGCTAAGTAAGGGGTACGCCAAATGTTGCAACCAAAGCGTACGAAGTTCCGCAAGCAGATGACAGGCCACAACCGTGGTCTGGCTCAGCGCGGTAGCAAAGTCAGCTTCGGCGAATATGCGCTGAAGTCTGTAGCTCGTGGTCGTCTCACCGCTCGTCAGATCGAGTCAGCGCGTCGTGCACTGACCCGTCACGTTAAACGTGGCGGCAAGATCTGGATCCGTGTATTCCCGGACAAGCCTATCTCCAAAAAGCCCCTCGAAGTTCGGATGGGTAAAGGTAAGGGTAACGTGGAATATTGGGTTGCCCAGATTCAGCCAGGCAAAGTCCTGTATGAAATCGAGGGTGTTACTGAAGAGCTGGCGCGTGAGGCTTTCGCCCTGGCTGCTGCAAAGCTGCCGCTCGCCACCTCCTTTGTTAAACGGACGGTGATGTGATGAAAGCGAATGAACTTCGTGAAAAATCCGCACAGCAGCTGAACGAGCAACTGCTCGGCCTGCTGCGCGACCAGTTCAATCTGCGTATGCAGAAAGCAACTGGCCAGTTGGGGCAGTCTCATCTGCTCTCGCAAGTTAAGCGTGACATTGCTCGCGTGAAGACTGTGCTCAACCAGCAGGCAGGTAAGTGATCATGGCTGAAGCCGAAAAGACTGTCCGTACGCTGACTGGCCGTGTTGTCAGCGACAAGATGGACAAAACCATCACCGTTTTGATCGAGCGTCGCGTTAAGCACCCGATCTACGGTAAATACGTTAAGCGTTCGACTAAGCTGCACGCGCACGACGAAACCAACCAGTGCCACATCGGCGACAAAGTCACTATTCGTGAAACTCGTCCGTTGGCCAAGACCAAGTCTTGGGCCCTGGTTGATGTTCTCGAACGCGCTGTGGAAGTCTAAGGACTAGGGGTCGGAGAAATTATATGATTCAGACTCAATCCATGCTCGATGTGGCCGATAACAGCGGCGCACGCCGCGTTATGTGCATCAAGGTGCTGGGTGGCTCCCATCGTCGTTACGCTGGTATCGGTGACATCATCAAAGTTACCGTGAAGGAAGCAATTCCTCGCGGTAAAGTGAAAAAAGGCCAAGTGATGACTGCTGTTGTAGTCCGCACTCGTCACGGCGTACGCCGTGCAGATGGCTCCATTATCCGCTTTGATGGCAACGCTGCTGTTCTTCTGAACAACAAGCAAGAGCCGATCGGCACCCGTATCTTTGGGCCAGTGACCCGTGAACTTCGTACTGAGAAGTTCATGAAGATCGTCTCGCTCGCCCCAGAAGTGCTGTAAGGAGATCCGACATGCAAAAGATTCGTCGTGACGACGAGATCATCGTGATCGCCGGCAAAGACAAAGGTAAGCGCGGTAAGGTGCTGAAGGTTCTTGCTGATGACCGTCTGGTCGTTGGTGGTCTGAACCTGGTCAAGCGTCATACCAAGCCTAACCCGATGTCGGGCGTACAAGGCGGTATCGTCGAGAAAGAAGCGCCACTGCACGCTTCTAACGTCGCCATCTTCAACGGCGAAACCAACAAGGCTGACCGCGTTGGTTTCAAAGTAGAAGACGGTAAGAAAATTCGTGTCTTCAAGTCGACCCAAAAAGCGGTTGATGCTTGAACACTGCTAGGTAGAAGACCATGGCACGACTAAAAGAGATTTACCGGAAGGAAATCGCACCGAAACTTAAGGAAGAACTTAAGCTTTCGAACGTGATGGAAGTTCCGCGCGTTACCAAAATCACCCTGAACATGGGTCTGGGCGAAGCGATCGGCGACAAAAAAGTCATCGAGCACGCTGTTGCTGACCTGGAAAAGATCACCGGCCAAAAAGTCGTTGTGACCTACGCTCGTAAATCCATCGCTGGCTTTAAAGTCCGTGAAGGATGGCCGATCGGCGTCAAAGTGACTCTGCGCCGTGAGCGTATGTACGAATTCCTGGATCGTCTGCTGTCGATCTCCCTGCCTCGGGTCCGCGACTTCCGCGGCCTGAATGCCAAGTCCTTCGATGGTCGTGGTAACTACAGCATGGGCGTTAAAGAGCAGATCATCTTCCCGGAAATCGACTACGACAAGATCGATGCTCTCCGCGGTCTGGACATCACCCTGACCACCACTGCCAAGAACGATGATGAAGGCCGCGCTCTGCTGCGTGCGTTCAAATTCCCGTTCCGCAACTGATTGGAGTAGGACCATGGCCAAGATGAGCATGAAAAACCGCGAGCTGAAGCGTCAGCTCACGGTTGCCAAGTACGCCAAGAAGCGTGCAGCACTGAAAGCAATCATCGTTGATCTGAACGCAAGTCCAGAAGCGCGTTGGGAAGCTACAGTTGCTCTGCAGAAGCAGCCACGTGACGCAAGCGCTTCGCGCATGCGTAACCGCTGCCGCCTGACCGGTCGTCCACACGGCGTTTACCGCAAGTTCGGCCTCGGCCGTAACAAACTGCGTGAAGCGGCAATGCGTGGTGACGTACCAGGTCTGGTTAAAGCCAGCTGGTAAGTACGTTCGAAGTCTCGGTGGCCAGGATCGCAAGATACTGACCGCCGGTGGCCTAGAATCTGGAACAAGCCCCTTTTGGGGCTTGTTTCATTTCCGGAGTGTGTCTAAAATACGCGGCTCGCCTGAGCCCGTGTGTTTTGTGCTCGGAGATTCTCGGCGACACGTAATGGCCGCAAGGCTAATTTTTTTGTATTAGGAGCGTCTAGCCATGAGTATGCAGGACCCGTTAGCGGACATGCTAACTCGTATCCGTAATGCCCAGATGGCTGAAAAGTCCGTCGTAAGCATGCCATCTTCCACGTTGAAGGTTGCTGTTGCCAAAGTCCTGAAAGACGAAGGCTACATTGCGGGTTATCAGATCAGCAGCGAAATCAAACCACTGCTGTCCATCGAGCTGAAGTACTTCGAAGGCCGTCCGGTCATCGAAGAAGTGAAGCGCGTTAGCCGTCCAGGCCTGCGTCAGTACAAGTCCGTTGATGATCTGCCAAAAGTTCGTGGCGGTCTCGGTGTGTCTATCGTCTCCACCAACAAAGGTGTGATGACGGATCGTGCTGCGCGCGCTGCCGGTGTCGGCGGCGAAGTTCTTTGCACTGTGTTCTAAGGGGGGATAAGCATGTCACGCGTCGCTAAGAACCCCGTTAAGCTGCCAGCCGGTGTCGAAGTAAAATTCGCAGGCCAACAGCTTTCGGTGAAGGGTGCCAAGGGCACTCTGGAACTGAACATCCATTCGTCCGTTGAGATCGTTGAAGAAGCTGGTGAGCTGCGTTTCGCTGCTCGCAATGGCGATCAACAAACTCGCGCAATGGCCGGTACCACTCGTGCGTTGGTAAACAACATGGTCCAAGGCGTAAGCCAAGGCTTCGAGCGCAAGCTCCAGCTGGTCGGTGTTGGTTACAAAGCGCAAGCAAAAGGCACGGTTCTGAACCTGGCCCTTGGCTTCTCGCACCCAGTGGATTACGAACTGCCGGAAGGCATCACCGCTGAGACCCCTAGCCAAACCGATATCCTGATCAAGGGTATTGATAAGCAGCTGGTAGGTCAGGTGGCCGCTGAGATCCGCGACTTCCGTCCACCAGAGCCGTACAAAGGCAAAGGTGTGCGCTACGCGGACGAAGTCGTCCGTCGTAAAGAAGCCAAGAAGAAGTAGGGCATAGCAAATGACCGACAAAAAAGTTACTCGACTGCGTCGCGCTCGCAAAGCACGCCTGAAAATGCACGAACTCGAAGTCGTGCGTCTCTGCGTGTTCCGCTCGTCGCAGCACATCTACGCCCAGGTCATCTCGGCCGACGGCAACAAAGTCCTGGCAAGCGCCTCGACTTTGGATAAAGAACTGCGTGATGGTGCCACTGGCAACATCGACGCGGCCACTAAGGTTGGCCAGCTGGTCGCTACGCGTGCTAAGGCCGCCGGCGTCTCGCAAGTGGCTTTCGACCGCTCTGGCTTCAAGTACCACGGCCGCGTGAAAGCGCTGGCTGATGCTGCTCGTGAAGCTGGGCTGGAGTTCTAAGTTATGTCAAATAACGACCAAAAGCGCGACGAAGGCTACATTGAGAAGCTGGTTCAAGTTAACCGCGTAGCCAAAACCGTTAAAGGCGGCCGTATCTTCACTTTCACCGCGTTGACCGTGGTAGGTGATGGTAAAGGGCGCGTTGGCTTCGGCCGTGGCAAGTCACGTGAAGTGCCTGCTGCGATCCAGAAGGCAATGGAAGCTGCTCGTCGCAACATGATCCAAGTTGATCTGAACGGCACCACTCTGCAGTACGCAATGAAGTCCGCTCACGGCGCTTCGAAGGTGTACATGCAGCCTGCCTCTGAAGGTACCGGTATCATCGCTGGCGGCGCTATGCGTGCTGTCCTCGAAGTTGCTGGCGTTCAGAACGTTCTGGCCAAGTGCTACGGCTCGACTAACCCGGTAAACGTGGTTCACGCCACTTTCAAGGGTTTGAAAGCAATGCAGTCTCCTGAATCCATTGCCGCCAAGCGTGGCAAAAGCGTCAAGGAGATCTTCTGATCATGGCTACCGTTAAAGTAACGCTGATCAAAAGCATGACCGGCCGCATCCCTAACCACAAATTGTGCGTTAAGGGTTTGGGTCTGCGTCGCATCGGTCACACTGTAGAAGTACTTGATACTCCCGAGAATCGCGGGATGATCAACAAGGCTTACTACATGCTGCGTGTCGAGGGTTAATTCGATGAAACTCAATGATCTGAGTCCAGCGCCGGGTTCCCGTCGCGAAAAGCATCGTCCGGGCCGTGGTATCGGTAGTGGTTTGGGCAAGACCGGTGGCCGTGGCCACAAAGGTCAGTCCTCCCGCTCCGGTGGCACCATCGCTCCAGGCTTTGAAGGCGGTCAACAGCCGCTGCATCGTCGCCTGCCGAAGTTCGGTTTCGTTTCCCTGAAAGCCATGGATCGCGCAGAAGTGCGTCTGTCCGAGCTGGCCAAAGTGGAAGGCGACATCGTTACCGTGCAGACCCTGAAAGATGCCAACGTGATCAACGTCAACGTACAGCGTGTGAAAATCATGCTGTCCGGTGAAGTGACTCGCGCTGTCACTATCGGCAAGGGAATCGGCGCCACCAAAGGTGCGCGTTCGGCTATCGAAGCAGCTGGCGGCAAGTTCGAGGAATAAATGGCTAAGCAAGGTGCTCTCTCAGCGCTCGGCAAAGGCGGTATGTCTGAACTTTGGGCTCGTCTGCGTTTTCTGTTCCTGGCGATTATCGTCTACCGAATAGGCGCACACATCCCGGTTCCAGGTATCAACCCGGACCGACTCGCAGACCTGTTTCGACAGAATGAGGGGACCATTCTTAGCTTGTTCAACATGTTTTCCGGCGGCGCGCTGGAACGGATGAGCATCTTTGCACTGGGGATCATGCCGTACATCTCGGCATCGATCATCATGCAACTGATGACCGCCGTCAGTCCGCAGTTGGAGCAGTTGAAGAAGGAAGGTGAAGCTGGCCGTCGCAAGATAAGCCAGTACACCCGCTACGGCACTGTCATCCTCGCCCTGGTCCAGGCTATCGGCATGTCCGTTGGCCTGGCCGGGCAGGGTGTTGCGTTCACTGGTGACTTTGGCTTCCATTTCGTCGCGGTATCCACATTTGTGGCTGGTGCGATGTTCATGATGTGGCTGGGTGAGCAGATTACTGAGCGTGGTGTTGGTAACGGTATCTCGATGTTGATTTTCGCAGGTATCGTTGCCGGTCTTCCGAGAGCGATTGGGCAGTCTTTCGAGTCTGCACGTCAGGGTGATATCAATATCTTCGCCCTGGTTGCCATCGGTTTGTTGGCAGTAGCGATTATCGGTTTTGTGGTGTTCATTGAGCGTGGCCAGCGTCGTATTGCTGTTCACTACGCCAAGCGTCAGCAGGGCCGCAAGGTCTTTGCCGCGCAGACCAGCCACCTGCCGCTGAAAGTGAACATGGCCGGGGTTATTCCTGCCATTTTCGCGAGCAGCATTTTGCTGTTTCCGGCTTCGTTGGGTGCCTGGTTCGGTCAGTCTGAAGGTATGGGCTGGTTGCAGGACATCTCGCAGTCGATCGCTCCTGGTCAGCCGTTGAATATTCTGCTGTTTAGTGCAGGGATTATTTTCTTCTGCTTCTTCTATACGGCGTTGATGTTCAATCCGAAAGACGTAGCGGAAAACCTGAAGAAGTCCGGTGCCTTTATTCCGGGTATTCGTCCAGGTGAGCAGTCTGCGCGCTACATTGATGGCGTTCTGACTCGCTTGACCATGTTCGGTGCTCTATATATGACGGCCGTCTGCCTGTTGCCCCAGTTCCTGGTGGTTGCAGCAAACGTTCCGTTCTACCTTGGCGGGACCTCGTTGCTGATCGTCGTCGTGGTTGTGATGGACTTCATGTCCCAAGTACAATCGCACCTCGTTTCGCACCAGTACGAATCCCTGATGAAGAAAGCCAACCTGAAGGGTTACGGCAGCGGCATGTTGCGCTGAGTACCCATAAGGTTCGAGGAGTTGGTGATGAAAGTTCGTGCATCGGTGAAAAAGCTGTGCCGTAACTGCAAGATTATTCGCCGCGAAGGTGTTGTTCGAGTAATTTGCAGCGCGGAACCGCGTCACAAACAGCGCCAAGGCTGAGTGTGATCCGCTTGAAGCCCGGCAGCTAGTGCGCTGCCGGGTTGATTATTTGTTATTACAGCGATATTATCTCGCGCCCTATTTCTTGGCTTCCGGGGCGTAGGTAGCTGTCAATTGGAGTCCCACTGAATGGCCCGTATTGCAGGCGTTAACATTCCAGATAACAAGCACACTGTTATCTCGCTGACCTACATCTATGGTGTTGGTCGCACTACTGCGCAGAAAATTTGCGCAGACACTGGGGTAAACCCAGCCGCAAAGATCAAGGATCTGAGCGACGAGCAGATTGAGCTGTTGCGTGGCGAAGTGGCGAAGTTCACCACTGAAGGTGACCTGCGCCGCGAAATCAACATGAAAATCAAGCGTTTGATGGACCTCGGTTGCTACCGTGGTCTGCGTCATCGTCGTGGTCTTCCAGTACGCGGTCAGCGTACCAAGACTAACGCGCGTACCCGTAAAGGTCCGCGTAAGCCGATCCGCAAGTAATCGCCCACGCGAATCGACAGGAAATTAATCATGGCAAAACCTGCTGCTCGTCCTCGTAAAAAAGTTAAAAAGACAGTGGTTGATGGCATCGCCCACATCCATGCATCTTTTAACAACACAATCGTGACCATCACCGACCGTCAAGGTAACGCGCTTTCTTGGGCTACCTCCGGTGGTTCGGGTTTCCGCGGTTCCCGCAAGTCCACCCCGTTTGCTGCTCAAGTAGCTGCTGAACGTGCTGGTCAAGCTGCGCTGGAATATGGCCTGAAAAACCTCGACGTCAACGTCAAAGGTCCAGGTCCAGGTCGTGAGTCTGCTGTCCGTGCATTGAACGGCTGTGGCTATAAGATCGCCAGCATCACCGACGTGACGCCAATCCCGCACAACGGGTGCCGTCCGCCGAAGAAGCGCCGCGTGTAATCCAGGAGATTGTAAAGAATGGCTCGTTACATTGGTCCAAAATGCAAACTCGCTCGTCGTGAAGGCACCGATCTCTTTCTGAAGAGCGGCGTGCGCGCGATCGAATCGAAGTGCAACATTGAAGCAGCACCTGGTATCCACGGCCAACGCCGCGGTCGCCAGTCCGACTACGGCACCCAACTGCGTGAAAAGCAGAAGGTCCGTCGTATCTACGGCGTTCTCGAGCGTCAGTTCAGCGGCTACTACAAAGAAGCTGCTGGCAAGAAAGGTGCAACCGGTGAAAACCTGCTGCAACTGCTCGAATGCCGTCTGGACAACGTTGTATACCGTATGGGCTTTGGTTCGACTCGTGCCGAATCCCGTCAGCTGGTATCGCACAAATCCGTCAGCGTAAACGGCCAAACCGTTAACGTCCCGTCGTACCAGGTTCGTGCTGGTGACGTGGTCGCGATTCGCGAGAAAGCAAAAAATCAACTTCGCATTGTCCAAGCTCTCGATCTGTGTGCCCAACGTGGCCGCGTAGAATGGGTAGAAGTAGACACTGAGAAGAAGTCGGGCGTTTTCAAGAACGTTCCTGCTCGCAGTGATCTGTCCGCCGACATCAACGAAAGCCTGATTGTCGAGCTCTACTCCAAGTAAGGGCTAGAAAATAGGTGCATCCATGCAGATTTCGGTAAATGAGTTCCTGACACCCCGTCACATTGATGTGCAGGTTGTCAGTCCAACCCGCGCCAAGATCACTCTCGAGCCTCTCGAGCGTGGTTTTGGCCACACCCTGGGCAACGCGCTGCGCCGCATCCTGTTGTCCTCAATGCCCGGCTGTGCAGTAGTCGAGGCCGAGATTGACGGTGTGCTCCACGAGTACAGCGCCATCGAAGGTGTACAGGAAGACGTAATTGAAATCCTGTTGAACCTTAAAGGTCTGGCTATCAAGCTGCACGGCCGTGACGAAGTTACGCTGACCTTGTCGAAGAAGGGTTCGGGGGTGGTTACCGCTGCCGATATTCAGCTGGATCATGATGTCGAGATCGTTAATCCCGATCACGTAATCGCTAACCTGGCGTCTAACGGCGCCCTGAACATGAAGCTCACCGTAGCTCGTGGTCGTGGTTATGAACCGGCCGACTCGCGTCAGAGCGATGAAGACGAAAGCCGCAGCATTGGTCGCTTGCAGCTCGACTCTTCGTTCAGCCCGGTTCGCCGTATCGCATACGTGGTGGAAAACGCCCGTGTCGAACAGCGTACTAACCTGGACAAGCTGGTTATTGATCTGGAAACCAACGGTACTCTGGATCCTGAAGAGGCTATCCGCCGCGCTGCAACCATTCTGCAACAGCAGTTGGCTGCGTTCGTCGACCTCAAGGGTGACAGCGAACCAGTGGTAATCGAGCAGGAAGACGAGATCGATCCGATCCTGCTTCGCCCGGTTGACGATCTGGAACTGACTGTACGTTCGGCTAACTGCCTTAAGGCGGAAAACATTTACTACATCGGTGATCTGATTCAGCGCACCGAAGTAGAACTGTTGAAGACTCCGAACCTGGGCAAGAAATCCTTGACTGAAATCAAGGACGTTCTGGCCTCCCGCGGTCTGTCCCTCGGCATGCGCCTCGACAACTGGCCGCCTGCAAGTCTTAAGAAGGACGACAAGGCGACTGCCTGATCGTCGTAATCACCGAACGTGAGTTTGGTAAGGAATGAACCATGCGTCATCGTAAAAGTGGTCGTCACCTGAGCCGTACCAGCTCGCACCGTAAGGCTATGTTCCAGAACATGGCGGTGTCGCTGTTCGAGCACGAGCTGATCAAAACTACACTGCCGAAAGCTAAAGAACTGCGTCGCGTTGCTGAGCCGCTGATTACTTTGGCCAAGACAGACAGCCTGGCTAACCGCCGTCTGGCTTTCGACCGTACTCGTTCGAAAGCTATCGTTGGTAAGCTCTTCAACGACCTGGGCAAGCGTTACGCTACCCGTGAGGGTGGCTACCTGCGCATCCTCAAGTGCGGTTTCCGCGCTGGTGACAACGCGCCTATGGCGTACGTTGAGCTGATCGATCGTCCAGTTGGCGGTGAAGCTGTATCCGCTGAGTAAGACGTCAGTCTGTAACGAAGAACCGGGCCTAGTGCCCGGTTTTTTGTGCGCGTTGGAAAACTGGAATTACCTCGAGCGAATACACGTTCATCCCGTGCAGCAACTTTTGATATCCGTTCGGATGTATCGTTAGTTAATTTCTATCGGTTGGCATGATTTAATAAATTTGATGGTGTCATCTTCCTGGTCAATAATCGCTCCAAGCCGATTAGCCGGCAGTTCCAAGACTGACCTGAGGAAGATTGAGCATGAGCCAGAATAAAACCCTTACTACCGCCAGCGGCGCACCTGTCGCGGATAACCAGAATTCCCGTTCCGCCGGTCCACGCGGCCCGCTGCTGCTCGACGACTTTCACCTGATCGAGAAGCTCGCTCACTTCAACCGTGAAAACATTCCTGAGCGTCGTGTACACGCCAAAGGCTCGGGCGCTTACGGTACCTTCACCGTCACTCAAGACATCACGCAGTACACCAGCGCCAAGCTGTTCGATTCTGTGGGCAAGCAAACTCAGACTTTCCTGCGCTTCTCCACGGTGGGTGGCGAGCGTGGTTCGGCCGATACTGAGCGCGACCCGCGTGGTTTCGCGTTGAAGTTCTACACCGAAGAAGGCAACTGGGACATCGTTGGTAACAATACCCCGGTGTTCTTCATCCGCGACCCGCTGAAGTTTCCCGACTTTATCCACACCCAAAAGCGCCTGCCGCAAAGCAACCTGAAAAGTGCACAGATGATGTGGGACTTCTGGTCGCACTCCCCTGAGGCGCTGCACCAGGTCACCATCCTGTTTTCGGACCGTGGCATCCCGGACGGCTACCGTCACATGCACGGCTTCGGCAGTCACACCTACAGCTTGATTAACGCCAAAGGCGAGCGTCACTGGGTGAAGTGGCACTACAAGACCAAGCAAGGTATCAAGAACCTGGCGCCGGCTGACGCTGCACGCCTGGCGGGTACCGACCCTGATTACGCTCAGCGCGATCTGTTCGGTGCTATTGAGCGTGGTGACTTCCCGAAATGGCGCGTGTGCATTCAGATCATGACTGAGGCCCAGGCCAACGCTCACTACGAAAACCCGTTCGACGTGACCAAGACCTGGTCGCAGAAAGAGTTCCCGCTGATCGAAGTGGGTGAGCTGGAACTGAACCGCAACCCGCTGAACTACTTCGCTGAAGTTGAACAGGCGGCTTTCGGTCCAAGCAACATGGTCCCGGGTGTTGGCCTGTCGCCAGACCGCATGCTGCAAGGGCGCGTGTTCGCTTACGCCGATGCCCATCGCTACCGCGTAGGTACCAATCACCAGCAACTGCCGGTGAATGCGCCACGCAGCCCAGTCAACAGCTACCAGCGTGATGGTTCGATGGCATTCGGCTCCAATGGTGGTGCGGCCCCCAATTACGAGCCAAACAGCTACGCCGATGCGCCGAAGCAGGCTCCTCAGTACGCCGAGCCAGCCTTGGCCCTGAGCGGTGCGGCTGATCGTTACGATCACCGCGAAGATACCGACTACTACAGCCATGCCGGTGCGCTGTTCCGCCTGATGAACGATGAGCAGAAAGCCCTGCTGATCAACAATATCGCCGGCGCAATGGCGGGTGTTTCCAGCGACGTGGTGCAGCGCCAGTTGCAGTACTTCTTCAAGGCCGACCCGGCTTATGGAGAAGGGATCGCATCTGCACTGGGTGTATCGCTGAACTGACTCTAAACGATAAGCAGAACCGCCCTCATTTGGGCGGTTTTTGCGTTATTTAAGCTACTTTTCACCGGAAATCTTCACTTTTCTGCCGTTGGTCCCGTGACCTCCGGGTCATCATGGTTCAAACTACAGACTTTCAAGCAGGGAGATGTAGGGCGATGCAAGGTCACCCCGACGTAATCGATTACCTCAACACGTTGCTGACGGGCGAACTGGCAGCTCGTGACCAATATTTCATTCACTCGCGGATGTACGAAGACTGGGGCTTTACCGAACTCTACGAGCGTATCAACCATGAAATGGAAGAAGAGGCACAGCACGCCGACGCACTGATGCGCCGTATCCTGATGCTCGAAGGCACGCCCCGTATGCGTCCCGACGACCTGGATACCGGCACCACGGTGCCTGAGATGCTCGCCAGCGACTTGCGCCTTGAGTACAAGGTCCGTGCCGCGCTCTGCAAGGGCATTGAGCTCTGCGAGCAGCACAACGACTACGTCACGCGGGAAATCCTGCGGGTGCAGTTGAATGACACCGAAGAAGATCACACCTACTGGCTGGAAAAGCAGTTGGGCCTGATCAAGCTGATTGGCCTGGAGAATTACCTGCAATCGCAGTTCTGATTCCTCCAGCTACGAAAAAGCCCCTGTCACTTACACGGTGACAGGGGCTTTTTCGTGGGGCTGAACAATCAGTCCTTGTCGCGAGCCAGCAGAGGCTTGAGGTAGAAGCCGGTGTGAGACTGCTTCATCTCCGAGACTTGCTCCGGTGTGCCGACCGCAATGATCTGCCCACCTTTGGAACCGCCTTCCGGCCCCAGGTCCACCAGCCAGTCGGCGGTCTTGATCACATCCAGATTGTGCTCGATCACTACCACCGTATTGCCGTGGTCACGCAGGCGATGCAGCACATCCAGCAATTGCTGGATATCCGCGAAGTGCAGGCCTGTGGTCGGCTCGTCGAGGATGTACAGCGTCTTGCCGGTATCACGCTTGGACAGCTCGCGAGACAGCTTGACCCGCTGGGCCTCGCCACCCGAGAGCGTCGTCGCCGACTGACCCAGCTTGATGTACGACAGGCCAACATCCATCAGTGTCTGCAGCTTGCGCGCCAGGGCCGGTACCGCGTCGAAGAACACCCGCGCTTCCTCGATCGTCATCTCGAGGGTTTCGTGGATGCTCTTGCCCTTGTACTTGATCTCCAGGGTTTCGCGGTTGTAGCGCTTGCTCTTGCACACGTCGCACGGCACGTAGATGTCCGGCAGGAAGTGCATCTCCACCTTGATCAAGCCATCGCCCTGGCACGCTTCGCAGCGGCCGCCCTTGACGTTGAACGAGAACCGGCCAGGCCCGTAGCCACGGGAGCGCGATTCCGGCACGCCGGCGAACAGCTCGCGAATCGGCGTGAACAGCCCGGTGTAGGTCGCCGGGTTGGAGCGCGGTGTGCGGCCAATCGGGCTTTGGTCGATATCGACCACCTTGTCCAGGTGTTCCAGGCCCTTGATGCTGTCGTGAGCGGCGGCTTCCAGGGTGGTCGCGCCGTTCAGTGCAGTGGCACTCAACGGGAACAGCGTGTTGTTGATCAGCGTTGATTTGCCCGAACCGGATACACCGGTCACACAGGTCAGCAGGCCCAGCGGGATCTCCAGGTCTACATTGCGCAGGTTGTTGCCACGCGCGCCCTTGAGGTGCAGTGCCATCTTCTTGTTGCGCGGGGTGCGTTTGGCCGGCACGGCGATCTTCACGCGACCCGACAGGTACTTACCGGTCAGCGAGTCAGGATGCGCCATCACTTCAGCCGGCGTGCCCTCGGCGACAATATGCCCACCGTGAACGCCCGCTCCCGGGCCGATATCGACCACATAATCGGCCAGGCGAATCGCGTCTTCATCGTGCTCGACCACGATCACCGTATTGCCGATGTCCCGCAGGTGCTTCAGCGTGCCCAGCAAACGGTCGTTGTCCCGTTGATGCAAACCAATCGACGGTTCATCGAGGATGTACAACACGCCCACCAGGCCGGCACCGATCTGGCTGGCCAAGCGAATCCGCTGGGCTTCACCGCCGGAAAGCGTGTCGGCACTGCGGTCCAGCGACAGGTAGTCCAGGCCCACGTTGACCAGGAACTGCAGCCGTTCACGAATCTCCTTGAGGATCTTGTCGGCAATTTCCCCGCGGCGGCCCGTCAGTTTCAGCGTGCCGAAGTATTCGCAGGCATCGCCAATCGGCAGGTTGGTCACTGCCGGCAGGGTCTTCTCGCCAACCCACACATGCCGCGCCTCACGGCGCAGGCGTGTGCCACGGCAATCCGGGCAAGGCTGGGTGCTGAGGAACTTGGCCAGCTCCTCGCGCACGCTGGCGGACTCTGTCTCGCGGTAGCGCCGCTCCAGGTTCGGCACGATGCCTTCGAACGGGTGCGAGCGTTTGACGATATCGCCACGGTCATTCAAATACTTGAAGTCGACGTTCTGCGAACCGCTGCCATGCAGGATGAATTTCTGCTGTTCGGCGGGCAGTTCGTTGAACGGCACTTCCAGGCTGAACTTGTAGTGCGAAGCCAACGACCCCAGCATCTGGAAGTAATAGACGTTACGCCTGTCCCAGCCACGTATCGCACCCTCCGCCAGTGTGAGGTCACCGTTGACCAGGCGCTTGATGTCGAAGAATTGCTTAACCCCCAGGCCATCACAGGTCGGGCAAGCGCCGGCCGGGTTGTTGAAGGAAAACAGCTTCGGTTCCAGCTCGCTGATGGCATGGCCGCAGATCGGGCAGGCGAAGCGCGCGGAGAAGATGATTTCTTCCCCGGGCTCGTCGTCCATCGGCGCCACCAGGGCAATGCCGTCTGCCAGCTTCAGCGCGGTCTCGAAAGACTCCGCCAGGCGCTGCTGCAAATCGGCACGCACCTTGAAACGGTCGACGACCACATCAATCGAGTGCTTCTTCTGTTTATCCAGCTTCGGCGCTTCGTCCAGCTCGTAGAGCTTGCCGTTGATGCGGGCACGCACGAAACCCTGGGCACGCAGTTCTTCAAAGACCGAAAGGTGTTCACCCTTGCGCTCGCGAATCACCGGTGCCAGCAGCATCAGCTTGGCGCCCTCCGGCTGGGCCAGCACCAGGTCGACCATCTGGCTGACGGTCTGGGCTTCCAGGGGAATGTCGTGGTCCGGGCAGCGGGGAATACCCACGCGGGCATACAGCAGGCGCAGGTAGTCGTAGATCTCGGTGATGGTGCCCACGGTGGAACGCGGGTTGTGGGAGGTGGATTTCTGTTCGATGGAAATCGCAGGCGACAGGCCTTCAATGGTGTCGACGTCGGGCTTTTCCATCATCGACAGGAACTGGCGGGCATAGGCCGACAGGGATTCCACATAGCGGCGCTGGCCTTCGGCGTACAGCGTGTCAAACGCCAGGGACGACTTGCCGGACCCGGACAAGCCGGTGATGACGATCAGTTTGTCCCGTGGCAGGGTCAGGTCGATGTTCTTCAGGTTGTGGGTTCGAGCCCCACGAATCAGGATCTTGTCCAAGATGGCCTCGCACGGCGGGCGTAAATAATGCAGGAGTATACGGCTAAAGACTGGATGAATATACACTGTCAAAGTGCCGGGTGCAGCCTTACATGAAAGCTGCGCGGCAAAGCGCCGCATATACCCTCTCAATCGATGGGACTGGTAGAATCGCCGCCGGTTCACACGAGGTTTATCCATGCACGATCCCCACAGCGAACGCATGAGTGGCAGCGAGACCCGCGCAGCAAGCGGTCTGGCCCTGGTGTTCGCATTCCGTATGCTTGGCATGTTTATGGTGTTGCCGGTGCTGGCGACCTATGGAATGGATCTCGCAGGAGCGACCCCGGCCCTGATCGGCCTGGCGATTGGCGCCTATGGCCTGACCCAGGCGCTGTTTCAGATTCCGTTCGGCGTCATTTCCGACCGCATCGGCCGCCGGCCGGTGATCTACCTCGGCCTGATCGTCTTCGCCCTGGGCAGTCTGCTTGCGGCCAATGCCGACTCTATCTGGGGCGTGATCGCCGGACGCGTCCTGCAAGGCGCCGGCGCGATTTCCGCCGCCGTCATGGCACTGCTCTCCGACCTGACCCGCGAACAACACCGTACCAAGGCCATGGCGATGATCGGCATGACCATCGGTCTTTCGTTCGCCGTGGCGATGGTAGTCGGCCCGCTGCTGACCCGCGCGTTCGGCTTGCACGGTCTGTTCCTGGCCACCGGTGGCATGGCGCTGTTCGGCATCGTGATTGTCGCCTTCATGGTTCCGCATTCCACGGGGCCGTTGCAGCACCGTGAGTCGGGCGTCGCCAAGCAGGCATTGCTGCCGACACTCAAGCACCCGGACCTGTTGCGCCTGGATTTGGGTATCTTCGTATTACACGCAATGCTGATGTGCAGCTTCGTCGCCTTGCCCCTGGCCCTGGTGCAAAAAGCCGGGTTGCCCAAGGAGCAGCACTGGTGGGTCTATCTCACCGCGCTGCTGATTTCGTTCTTCGCCATGATCCCATTCATCATCTACGGCGAGAAGAAACGCAAAATGAAACGAGTTCTGCTGGGCGCCGTCGCGACATTGATGCTCACTGAGCTATTCTTCTGGCAGTTCGGCGACAGCCTGCGGGCGCTGGTGATCGGCACGGTGGTGTTCTTCACCGCGTTCAACCTGCTGGAGGCTTCACTGCCTTCGCTGATCAGTAAGGTTTCACCGGCCGGCGGCAAAGGCACGGCGATGGGCGTGTATTCCACCAGCCAGTTCCTCGGTTCTGCACTGGGCGGGATCATGGGCGGCTGGATGTTCCAGCATGGCGGTTTGTCGGTTGTGTTCCTGGGATGCGCAGGTCTGGCTGCCCTCTGGCTAGCCTTTGCTGTTACCATGCGCGAACCTCCCTATGTGACGAGCCTGCGCTTGCCGTTATCGCCCGAAGCGATCCGCGAAGCCGGTCTGGTCGAGCGCCTTAAGGCCGTTGTTGGGGTTACGGATGCTGTGGTTGTTACTGAAGAAGCCGCCATCTACATCAAATTGGACACCGAATTATTGGATCGCGCGACGCTCGAGCAACTGGTCAACCCAGTGCCGACAGCGCGCCCAGCCTAGGAGAACGTTATGGCCCGTGGGGTTAACAAAGTCATATTGGTCGGTACATGCGGCCAGGATCCCGAAGTTCGCTACTTGCCGAACGGTAACGCCGTGACCAACCTGAGTCTGGCGACCAGCGAACAGTGGACCGACAAGCAAACCGGCCAGAAGGTCGAGAAAACCGAATGGCACCGTGTGTCGATGTTCGGCAAGGTTGCAGAGATCGCCGGTGAATACCTGCGCAAAGGTTCGCAGGTCTACATCGAAGGCAAGCTGCAAACCCGCGAGTGGGAAAAAGACGGCATCAAGCGTTACACCACCGAAATCGTGGTCGACATGCAAGGCACCATGCAACTGCTGGGCGGCCGTCCACAGGGCGACCAACAGGGCCAGGGCGGCATGTCCAACTCGGCGCCGCGTCCACAGCAGCAGTCCCGTCCGCAGCCAACCCAGCAGCCACAGCGTGAGTCGCGTCCAGCGCCACAGCAGGCCGCTCCTCAGCCGGCAGCCGACTTCGACAGCTTTGATGACGATATTCCGTTCTAAGGTCGCTTGAGACCCAGAACTGTCGCGTAACACCAGAAAACCCCCGGTGGCCTTGGCCCCGGGGGTTTTTCATTGCGGACACGGCAATCCGCTAAACGTCAGTAGAAGCGGCGCTCACCACCAACTCCCGAAACCTCTCCAATACCGACGACGTATCACCTACCCGGGTAGCCAGGTGCAACGGCGCCACCAGGCTCCGGCACTCCGAAAGCTCGCGATAAACAATCCCGTCGCCCCGCAACCGTTGCATTGAGGCAGGCACAATCGAAACCCCAAGCCCCGCAGCCACCAGGCTCAATGTCGCCGTCATGCGCGGCGCCTCTTGCACAACCTGCGGGCTGAAACCTGCTTCGCGACACGCCACCAGAATCGCGTCATACAACCCAAGCCCCACCCGGCGGCGATACAGCACAAACGCCTCGGTGGCCAATGCCGCCAATGGCAGCGGCGTCGACGGGTTGATAGCCAGTGGATGATCGGTAGGGAGCGCCAGCAACATTGGCTCTACCAGAATTGGCTGGTCCTGCAACGCCTGCGTCCCGCTCAGCGGCGAGCGAATGAACGCCGCGTCGAGCTTTTCGTGCAGCAACGCGTCCAGCAGTTCACCGGTACCGGCTTCTTCCAGTACCACTGAAACGCCGACAAAGGTTTCCCGAAACAGGCGCAGTACGCTGGGCACAAACGGATGCAAGGCGGCAGAGCTGGTGAAACCAATCGCCAGGCGTCCGCGTTCACCTCGGGCAGCGCGGCGCACAATGTCGGCCACACCATCGACGCCGGCCAAGATATGCCGCGCCTCTTCCAGCAAGGCCAGCCCCGCAGTGGTCGGGCGCACGCCTCGTGGCAGGCGCTCCATCAGCACCACACCCAACTCGGCTTCAAGACTTTGCAACAGGCGGGTCAGCGGCGGTTGCTGCATGCCCAGTCGTTCTGCCGCGCGGGTGATATAGCCTTCTTCGGCAATCGCGACGAAGGCCCTGAGCTGCCTGAGCTCCAGCATAGGAATACTTTTCAGGTATGGGAGATGATCAATCGTGGCATTTGTTCTCATGGATCACAAGATTTAGGCTGTCCTCACTCCTCACAGAAGAAGGAATGCCGCAATGACCTGGTCAGCCAAGCAATACTCGATGTTCGAACAACAGCGCACTCGTCCCGTCCGGGATCTGGTAGCGGCCATCCCTGAGGGTGATGTGCGCACCGCCGTCGACCTGGGTTGCGGCCCGGGCAATTCGACTGAAGTCCTGGCTGATCGCTTTCCGCAGGCAGTGGTCACCGGCATGGACAGTTCCGATGACATGCTGGTCGACGCCCGCAAGCGCCTGCCCGCGTTGAACTTCGAATTGGCTGATATCGGCGCCTGGAACCCTGTGCAGAAATTCGACGTCATCCTCGCCAATGCATCGCTGCAATGGCTGCCTGATCACGCCCCGCTGTATCCGCATTTAGTCAATCAACTGACCTCCGGCGGCACCCTGGCGGTGCAGACGCCCGACAATCTTGACGAGCCGGCCCACAAGCTGGCGCGGGAAGTCGCGGCGGACGGCCCGTGGGCCGCAAAGATCGGCAGCGTCAAACACAATGAACGCCATACCGCGAGCTACTACTTTGAGTTGCTGAGCCAACACTGTTCCACCGTGGATGTATGGCGCACCACTTACCACCATCCGCTGGCAGGTTCCGCCGCGGTGGTGGAGTGGTTCAAGGGTTCGGCGTTGCGTCCATTCCTGGCGCCCCTGACCGAGTCAGAAAGGAACGCCTTCCTCGACGAGTACCTGGCGCGGATCACCAAGGCTTATCCAGCGTTGGCCGATGGCACTGTGTTGCTGCCGTTTCCGCGCCTGTTCATCATCGCTACCCGGTAAGCGCGGAGAGGTCAATCGGCGGACAAGAACTGTTCCGCCGATACCACGCTCGCATAAGCAAACCCCAGCGACGACATAAACGCCGCATGCACCTGGGCTGCCGGCACGACGCTGCCATTGAATTCCAGGTCCCGCGTGGCGCAGGCATCGTGGATCACGGTCACGCTGTAGCCCAGGTCCGACGCGGCGCGCACCACGCCGTCGATGCACATATGGCTCATGCTGCCCACCACCACCAGTTCGGTGATGCTGCGTTGTTCCAGCAGGGCCCGCAGGTTGGTTTCGCGGAACGCATTGACGAAATGCTTGAGCACCACGGGCTCGTCGGCCTGGTTCAGCACCTTGGGGTGCAGGTGTGCACCTTCCGAGCCCGGGGTGAAGAAGGGGGCATCGTCGGAGGTGAATTCGTGGCGTACGTGAATCACCGTATCGCCTGCCTGGCGAAATGCCTGTAGCACTTGCTGCGCCTTGTCTGCCGCCGCGTCCACTCCGTCTAGCGGCCACTTGCCCTGGGGGAAGTAGTCGTTCTGGATATCGATTAGGATGAGCGCTTGCTTGGCCATGTTGGTTTCCTTGTGAGGGTTGATGCGTCCAGTATCCTGGCTGGCGTGACGCCTGGGGATTGGCCGCACCGACAATAACAGAGGGAAAACTGACAATGGCGATCGTCGAGCTCGGCGTGCTGATCTACAGCGGTGCGCAAATGGCCGCCGTGCATGGCTTGACCGACCTGTTCGCGGTCGCCAACCGGATTGCGACCGAGCATCAGTCCGAGCAACTGCCGTCCCTGCGCATCAGCCATTGGCAGGCTGAAACAGGCGGTGCGCCGACCCGTGTATTCGATAGCGAGCCCGGTAGCGGGGATAGGTTGACAGCCTTGCTGATTCCACCCTCCATTGCCGGCTTTTCCGAGGGCCAGGCGTCCGCCGAATTGCTGGATTGGCTGCGCCAGCAACATCGCTCCGGGACCATTCTGGGCGGCGTGTGCGTAGGTTCGATCCTGATGGCGGAAAGCGGCCTGTTGGACGGTCGCAGCGCCACCACGCACTGGACGTCGGCGAAAACCTTCGCCGCCCGTTATCCGGCGATTCGCCTGGAAGCCGACAAACCCATCGTCGACGACGGCGACTTGATCACCACCGCCGGCCTCATGGCCTGGTCCGAATTGGGCCTGCGCCTGGTGGACCGTTTGCTCGGCCCGAGCATCGCTGCCAGCACCGCGCGTTTCCTGGTGATCGAACACAGCGACAGCGCCAGTGAATGCGGCAGTAACTTTGCGCCGATCCTTGCCCATGGCGACGCTGCGATTCTCAAGGTGCAACATTGGCTGCAGGCCAGCGGTGCGGTGGATGTTTCGTTGGCTGCCATGGCGCAGGAGGCGGGACTTGAGGAACGCACCTTCCTGCGACGGTTCCGCGCCGCCGCCGGTTTGAAACCCACCGAATATTGCCAGCACCTGCGTGTCGGCAAGGCGCGCCAAATGCTCGAGTTCACCAACGGCACCATTGATCACATCGCCTGGACCGTGGGGTATCAGGACCCCGGCGCCTTCCGCGCCACCTTCAAGAAAATCACCGGGCTGGCGCCAAGTGATTACCGCAGCCGTTTCGGCGTGACGCCCTCTAAGGCGCAAGCCTGAATCGTGCAGAAAACCGCGACACCTTGAGCATTTCGTGCAGAATAAAACAGGCCAAGTGCTATCGCTTTTCCCGCAACTGATTGATTCCCCGCGCGTTTAAACAAACGCCGCCTTGGCTTGATCCCTGCTACCGTTTCCTTACACACATGGCAGCAGAGCCAAGGGGGACGCATGACCCCGACAAATCGCAAAAAAATCGTGGTGGCGCATTCAATCCGTCCGCAAGCGCCATTGCACGAAGTGGAGACCAACCGCGCCCTGGCCCGTTGGCTGGCGCACGTCCTTGGGCTCAAATATGGCGGCAGCTATAACCCTGAGCTGCACAGTGGGCGCGACCTCTATCTATTGCCCACTCAGACGCTGGTCGGCGCGGCCCAGGCGCGGCAATTCGGCGTCAAAGGCCCTGAGGATTTGTGGGGCGGCTACGTCGATCACGATTTCATCTGCACCAAGGCCATCAGCCACGGTTTGCTGAATAAAAACGCGGTTGCGCCCGAAGGCTGGTCGCCGCTGTTTTCCGAGCGCATCCGCAATGTGGTGCTGGATGGGTTGAGTGTGCACGCCCTGGAAGATGCGCGGCCGGCGGCGACCCATTTGCTGTACACCGGCCCGATCCGTCTCAAGCCCGTGCATGCCTGCGCCGGTCGCGGCCAGGAAGTGATCCGCAGCCTCGACGAGTTCGACGCCATCCTCGCGCGCCCTGATGCGGCGCAATTGTTCAGCGACGGCGTGGTGCTGGAGCAGGACCTGAGTGACGTGGTCACCCACAGTGTCGGCCAGAGCTTTATCGGCGATCACGTTATCAGCTACTGCGGCGATCAATACCTGACCCGGGACGGGCAGGGCGAAGAGGTCTATGGTGGTTCCAACCTGTTGGTGGTCCAGGGCTACTACGAGGATCTGCTCAAGCTCGACCTGCCCGCTGACGTGCGCCTGGCCATCCAGCAAGCGCAGGCCTTCGATAACGCGGCGGATGAGGCCTATCCCGGGTTCTACGCCTCGCGGCGCAATTACGATATCGCCCAGGGCCTGGACAGCGACGGCCAACGCCGCAGCGGCGTGCTCGAGCAATCCTGGCGCATGGGCGGGGCCAGCAGCGCGGAAGTCGCGGCGCTGCAAAGCTTCGTCAACAATCCCGGGCTGCGGGCGATTTATGTCTCGTCGGTAGAAACCTACGTCGACCAGCCACTGCCGGCTGACGCGATCGAGGTGTACCGGGGCCCGGCAGAAAACAGCGACTTTCTTCTCAAGTACGTGACGGTCAAATCCTATGACGGCTAGAAGCGAAACCATTGCCATTGATATCGACGACGAACAGATGAGCGGGACCTTCCTCAGTCCCAAATCGAAAGTACCGGGGGTGTTGTTTGTGCACGGCTGGGGCGGGAGCCAGGAGCGTGACCTGGAACGCGCCAAGGGTATCGCCGGGCTCGGTTGTGTATGCCTTACATTCGACCTGCGCGGCCATGCCGGCAACGGCATTCCGTTATCCCGCGTCACCCGCGAAGACAACCTGCGCGACCTGCTCGCGGCCTACGACCGCCTGTTGTCACACCCGGCCATCGACACCTCGGCGGTGGCGGTGGTTGGCACCAGCTACGGCGGTTACCTGGCCGCCATCCTCACTTCGCTGCGCCCCGTGCGCTGGCTGGCTTTGCGGGTGCCGGCGCTGTACCGCGACCAGGAATGGCTCAAGCCCAAGCGCGACCTCGATAAAGCCGACCTGATGGATTATCGCGGCACCTTTGTGCACGCCGAAACCAATCGCGCGCTGCATGCCTGCGCGGCGTTCACCGGTGATGTGCTGATCGTTGAATCCGAAACGGATGACCACGTGCCCCACGCCACCATCATGAGCTACCGCGCCGCCTGCCAGCAGACGCACTCGCTGACCCACCGGATTATCGACGGTGCGGACCACTCCCTGAGCGACCCTGTGTCCCAGCAGGCCTACACCTCGATCCTGGTGGACTGGATTACCGAGATGGTGGTGGGCGAGCGCTTGAGCATCATCCAGTCGTAGGCGTTTTCTTCACGCGCAACGCCTTGGCCTTGGCTTCGACCGCGAGGTACATCACCAGGGCCACCAGCAACGGCAGGATGAAGTAGATTGCGCGGTAGGCGATCAGCCCCGCGAGCAGACTGCCGCGGGACGCTTCGTGCTGCAGCAAGGCAATGAACACTGCCTCCAGCACACCCAGCCCTGCCGGGATATGCGTGACCACCCCGGCAATGCTGCTGATCAGCAACACCCCGAGCACCACGGGGTAATCCAGCTGCTTGGGCAGCAGGGTAAAAATCACTGCTGCCATCAGCGACCAGTTCAGCGCGCCGAGCGCCAACTGCAACACTGCCATGCGCAGCGACGGCAGGCTGATTTCAATCCCGCGTATCGACCATGCGCGCTTTTTCGACAAGCGACAGGCCAGCAGGTAACCCAGGCTCGCCAGTACCAACAGCACGCCGACGCCTTGCAACGCACCGCTGCTGAGCTTCCACCCCGGCGGCAATGTCACCAGCCCGCTGCTGAATACCGCGCCGGCAATCGCCATGTAGCCGAACCAGTTGGTGGCCAGGCTCAAGCCGAGGATCTTCGCGATGTTCCCGCTGCTCACCCCGAGTCGGGAATACAACCGATAGCGCATGGCGATGCCACCTACCCACGCGCTCAGGTTGAGGTTGAACGCATAGCTGATGATGCCCACCGGCAAAATCTGCTTCCAGCCCAACGGCTGGCGGATGTAGGTGCGGCCGATCAGGTCGAAGCACGAATACACCAGGAAACTGCACAGGGTCAGCGCACCCGCGATGAGCAGCGTGCGCAGCTTGAAGTCGCCCAGGGTGTCGAGCACTTCGCTCCAGTCGATACGCCGGGCGAGCAGGGTGAACAACACGATCAGCACCAGGAAAAACACCACCGTCAGCGGTTTTTTCCAGCGTTTCAAGAAGCCGGGGCGAGCGCTTTCTTCAGCGATGCGAGCTTGGGTCATGATCCGCACGCTCCTCAAGAACGAAGGGTTTCAACCTCGGCTTGTGGGCCGGCAACCAGCCGGTCCACGACGGAAAATGCCGCAGCACATGGAACACCACGAAACCCACGGTCACCCGCCAGAACCAGCCGCGAGGCGCGCGGTTTTCCGGCATGGTCTTGCAGTGGTTCTGGCTCAGGTATTCCAGGCGCTCGAACAACTGCTGGTTGAAGGCACGATCACGAACCAGCACATTCGCCTCCAGGTTCAGCGACAGGCTCAACGGGTCGAGATTGCTCGAACCCACCGTGCTCCACTCTTCATCCACCAGCGCCACCTTGCCGTGCAACGGACGCTGGCAGTACTCGTGGATCACCACGCCTTCCTTGAGCAAATAGTCATAGAGCATGCGTGCCGCCAGCTTGGCCAGCAGCACATCCGGCTGGCCCTGCATGATCAACTGCACGTGCACGCCGCGCCGCGCGGCATTACGAATTTCCCGCAGCAGGCGGTAGCCGGGAAAGAAATAGGCGTTGGCGATCACCACCCGCCGCTCGGCCTTGCGCAGGGCGTGCAGGTAGGCCTCCTCGATATCGGTACGGTGTTGCAGATTGTCCCGGTAGATCAGCCGTACCAGGCCATCGCCATCGCCGGCAGCCCATGGCGACGGGCGTTGCTCGCGCCGCCAGCCGCGCCGCTTGCGCACACGCCGGCCACTTTGTGCGAGGGCGAAATGATGCAGGTCGGCGACTGCCGGGCCCTGCACCTGCACGGCATAATCCTGCTTGGCCTCGGGGCCGAAATCCCCCAGGTGATCCGCCGAGAAATTGATCCCGCCGATAAACGCCACACTGGCATCCACCACCACAATCTTGCGGTGCAGGCGGCGAAACCAGTTGGTGCGAAAACCCAATGTCTTGCTCGCCGGGTCGAACATCTGCACGGTCACGCCGGCCTGGCTCAATTCGCTGAGAAACCCCGGTGTCAGCTCACCACAACCAAAGCCATCGAGGCTGGCGACGACCTTGACGCCACGCTGCGCCGCCTCGATCAAAATGCCTTTGAGCTCGTGGCCGACCTTGTCTTCGAAAAGGATAAAGGTCTCCAGCAAGATCTCCCGCTGGGCCTGGCGCATCGCCTCGAACACTTTGGGAAAGTAGGCCTCGCCGTTCTCCAGCAACTCGATCTGGTTACCGCTCTGCCAGCCGTAATCCAGATCCCGGGCCACGGCATCGTCCGGCGGTTGGTCGGTCGCGATGTGTTCCACCGCGACCTTTTCCAGTGGTGCGCTGTTCATAGCTCGATCTCCACCGACAGCGGCGCATGGTCCGACAAGTGTGACCACGGGCGGCTGGTCAGGACTTGGGGCTGATGCACCTTGAGGTTGCGCACATAGATGCGGTCCAGCGGCAGCAGCGGCAGGCGCGCCGGGAAGGTGCGGGCCGGCTTGCCGTGGGTTTCGATAAACACTTCCCGCAGCCCGCAGTGGGCGAGATCGGCGCGCTGGCGCCAGTCATTGAAATCACCGGCGACAATCACCGGCGCGTCGGCGGGAATCTCGGCGACCCGCTGCGCGATCAGGCGCAGTTGCTGCTGGCGATGGACTTCCCGCAGCCCCAGGTGCACGCAGATGGCATGCACGTCCTGCACGTTGCCCGGCAAGCGCAGCACGCAATGCAGCAGCCCGCGACTTTCGTGCCCGCTCTGGGAGATGTCGAGATTGTCGTAGCGGATGATCTGGAATTTTGACAGCAACGCATTACCGTGGTCGCCATGGGGATACACCGCGTTGCGACCGTAGGCGTATTGCGGCCAGATACTGTCGGCGAGGAACTCGTACTGCGGCATGCTCGGCCAGTTGCTGTAGCGCTTGGGATGGCGCTCGTGGGTGCCGTGGATTTCCTGGAGGAACACCACGTCGGCGGCCACGCTGCGGATCGCCTCGCGCAACTCGGGCAGGATGAAGCGCCGGTTGAGCGCGGTGAAGCCCTTGTGGGTATTGACCGTCAGCACCCTGAAGCGGGTGATGGTTTCGCTGGGCGTGGTTGGCATCAGTTCCGGATGGGTCATGACAGCACCCCCGTGTCCGGCAACTTGCCGGGTTCGGTGGCCAGTGCCTGATCCAGGCCAAAACGCTGCAGTAATTGGCGCGCGTCGAAGGGCGCGCGCACCTTGATGTCGTTATCGAAGTAGCAAAACACCTCGCGCTGCTTGCGGGCGCGGGGTTTGTGCTTCGGGTCGATCAACTGTGCATCGGCGGGTTGTTTGCCGTGGCTCCAGCGTTCGATGCGATTGCCCCAGCGCTTGAGCGCTTCGGACGTATAGCCGCTGGCATACAGCGCTTTGTCCCCATGCAGGCGCAGGTACACAAAGTTGGCCGTGACGTCTTCCAGGTACGGCCACTTGCCGGCTGTGTCGGCCACCACCAGGGCCACGCCGTGCTTGTCGAGCATCTCGACAAACTCCGGCACGGCGAAACTCTTGTGGCGAATCTCCACCGCATGGCGCAGCGGCTTTTTACCGTGGGCTTGCAGGCTCGCCTTGCCGTTCAGGCGCGGCTCATGCTCGCGGGCGAGGGCGGCGGCCTGCTGGGTAGTAGTGGGTAATTCGGCGAGAAAGGCTTCAAACAACGGCGGGTCGAATTTGAAACTGGGCGGGAACTGCCAGAGGATCGGCCCGAGCTTTTCCTTGAGTTCCAGCACCCCGGAGGCGAAGAAATTCGCCATCGGCTTGTGCACCTCCCGCAACCGCAGGATATGCGTGATATAGCGCGGCGCCTTGACGCTGAACACAAACCCTTCAGGCGTGTCGCCATACCACTCGGCGTAGCGCTTGGGTGTTTGCAGCGCGTAGAACGAGCCGTTGATCTCGATGCTGTTGACCGCCCGTGAGGCAAACCGCAGCTCGCGCTTCTGGGTCAGGCCCTCGGGGTAGAAATCCCCCCGCCAGGGCGTGTAGCGCCAGCCGGAAATGCCGATATGAATCGCGGCCATGATGACTCCCGTGGGTTAACTGTGTGGTGACCTCCGTTTTTGGATGACTGTGAGGATCGGGAGAAAGTTTCGACGGTCCTACAGACGGCACCTCTCAAAATGTGGGAGCGGGCTTGCTCGCGAAAGCGGTGGGTCAGTCGATGTCTCTGTTGACT